>JAUHXN010000154.1 GCA_030426865.1 bacterium
TGGAATATTGAGCGACCTAAGAAAATCCGCCCATAACTTTCTTTCTGCTTTTGTCAATCTCTTGCGTAGCTCTCTTGCCCGCATTTTTAGTTCTGTATTATATGGTATAAATTTCATTGTTTTGTCCAAATCTCAACCCACATGAATCACTGTCATTCCGAGCAAAGCGTGGGAATCTCATTATAAAAAATTATCTCACTCCTTCCAATCCCCCCAACCCCCCTTTAACAAGGGGGGCTTTTGAGTTGGGGAGTAATTCTTAACTATTATGTTATTTACACTAATTTCAACCTTTCTCTAACTTTATCTCCCCCCTGTCAAGGGGGATTAAGGGGGGTTAAATCAGATCATTCCTATTTAACCCAACTTTTGATGTTATCTTGTCTAGAATTATTTCACGCACTTTATTAAAATCAAAAAATATTTCATCGTTTGTGAATCTCATCACTTCTAAGCCGAAAGATTCTAGTACTGCTGTTCTATGCTCATCATACTCTATCCCCTCTTTTGTATTATGTGAATCACCATCGACTTCTATCACTAATTTTGCTTTAGAACAATAGAAATCGACTATATAGTTGTCCAATACTTTTTCTCTTTTTATTGGAATATTGAGCGACCTAAGAAAATCCGCCCATAACTTTCTTTCTGCTTTTGTCAATCTCTTGCGTAGCTCTCTTGCCCGCATTTTTAGTTCTGTATTATATGGTATAAATTTCATTGTCTTTTCCTTCCAATCCCCCCAACCCCCCTTTGACAAGGGGGGCTTTTGAGTTGGGGAGTAATTCTTAACTATTATGTTATTTACACTAACTTTCAACCTTTCTATAACTTTATCTCCCCCCTGTCAAGGGGGGACTAAGGGAGGTTAAGTCTCTTCGACCTAACTTTAAGCTTTACAGCAGTGACATTCTTTTTCATCCAAGTCCACTCACCACACACCTCACCCGTTCGGATATGTGACAAGCTCACATCCGTTATAAATATAGTCATATTGACTAATTGCTATACGAAATCGCGTTGGGTGGCGACCACTACTCCTATGATGGCAGTATCCTCATCTACTCTGATGGGCTGGTACTTTGGGTTCTCTGGTGATAGTAGCACTCCTCCATCTCTGAAGTTGAGAGTCTTCACTGTCAAAGCGCCGTCTACTCGGGCTATTACTATATTGCCTTCGCGTGGTTCTTTGAGAGTATCGACTAATAGCTTGTCACCGTCCATTATACCTACGCCCGTCATACTATCGCCCTGCACTCCGACCATAAATGTTCCCTTGTGGAAGCGTTTGTTCGGGTATATATAACCCTCTACTTCCTCGGTTACTTCTAGTGGTTTACCGGCTGATACTCGCGACGAATAGAGTGGCACTGAACCATTCCCTCCGGTCTGACCCAATCCGAATACTGTCAGATTGACACTTTCCTCGGGTTCATTATCCTCGCCGAATATCAATTCGTCTAAGCTGACATCGCCCACTTTCTCTATTATTAGAGGGATATCAACCGTACCGCGACGCTTCCAAGTAGTGATTGTAGTTTCCGCAAGTCCCAAACGTACGGCTAACTCAGCATCCGTCCGAAGATCTAGATTACTTTTCAGCCGTTGGATGATTTCCCTTGCTTGCTCTTTGCTAAATCCAGCCATATTGACTTGATATATTTTATTGAACAATAATTACTAATACAAACTTAGTCAATATGACTCATTTTGTCAAGTATTATTTTCAAAAATGTAAAATTTATTTTGATGGGGGCATTGCAATGCGAGAACAGAATATATAAATAGCTCCCCAACCTTTATTAATGAATTGTCATTACGAGGACTCAGAGCGAAGCGAAGAGGACGTGGTAATCTCCAAAGCAAATAGTATGCATTTGAGACTGCCACGTCCTTTCAGTCCTCGCAGTGACAGTACTTCGTTCGGAGTAACATTACCAAAAAAAATGGCCACCCCAAAGGACAGCTGGTTCTGTAAAATTTGGTTTCCACAACCCCTTATGATAATATATTATTCGTATATTTGGATACGCTAGTTTAAGTAGGGGTGTATAAAGAATGACAATTATGAAGATATTATTTACGATTCTAATATGGGTATTCTTATCTGTACAGGCTAAGTCAGACTCATGGAGAGATCCTGATTGGAATGAAATGATAGATAGTTCTGATGCTATTGCTCTAATTGAATATATTAATGACGGTGACTTTTTAGCCCAAGCCAAAGTTCTTAAATTATATAGAGGACAATTAAATTCAGACACTATCTGGATTTCAGGTTTCAGCAATCGATATGGACCAATTGACAAAATGAGTCCTGGAGATAAATATATAGTTTTTCTAAATTTCAATAGCCCAACAGAAAACTCTATAGAATACTGGAGTAAGTTAATTATAGAGAAACCAGAATACTCAGATTACTTTGAGGATATGAAAAAAGGTAAGGCCTATTATGTTCCTTCACCGACTTCAGGTGACTTAAGAGTCAAAGATAGTCAAGTACAATACGACCTAAATAGAACAACGTATTACAGAGAACAGCCATTTTATCCAATTGAAGAATTTGAAAATCTCCTATACGCTGAATCAGAAAAGGATAGAAAAGATTTCCATAGTCAAACTATTCGAAAAATAAAGTATAATACAGCCAATCGGTCCCAACACTTGATGATGTTATATTTGACTCATTTTGATTCTTTTGATTCTATATTTAACCAAATAGTTGATGAGAATAACCCAGAGGAATGCTATGCTTTAGCTCGATTATTAGGGCAAGTAAAAGAGGAAAAGGCTCTCGAAGTACTTGTTAAACTCCTTGATAATCAAAATAGCATAGTGCAAGGTGAAGCTGTTAGACAATTGTCAAAACAAGATCCAGAATTCATTGGCCCAATTTTACTTTCGCGACTTAGTACAGCAGGTGAAGGTGGAGTTTATCCTGCTAATATAATGGATCCTGTTATGAATGAGATTGATGGAGGGAAGATTGAAATAATTAAAACATTGGGAAACATCAAATACAAACCAGCAGTAAAAGAATTGTTACCTTTACTTGAAACAGAAAATGAACATTTATTCAAATTGGTGGTAGATGTATTAGATAGTCTTGGAAATAGAGATTATATACCTTACTTGAATAACCACTTAGAATTAAGGACAAAACCACTCATACATGAAATTTGTAGAATAATTGTGAATAATGACTTAAAGGAATGTAAGGCCGCTTTGATGGAATTTATTTCTAATCATGATAGAAATCAAGGTACGGATTTTGATTTTAAACATACTATCTCAGAATGGTCAGGATTAGCACATTTTAAAGATCAAGAAACGATTGATTTTCTAGTGTCTGATTTTGAAAAGTTTTTTACTTACAAAGATAAGTTACTCAATTATGACCAAGTGGGATGGTATACTAATTACATTGAAGCTTTTACACTTTTAAAAGCTAGAAATGCTCGACCACTTATTTATAAAGCAATTTATGATTGGCATGGAATAAATGAAGACTTTGGTAAATTTCCAGAATTATACAAAATCAAAAAGAAATTTGAGGATTCATTAAGACAAGAATTTGAACATAAACTAAAAAGTAAAGGATATATACTGAACTATGTCTTAGCTATTATCAAAAATACTAAGGAAATCATTTCCAATAAACAACCAGAATCGGATTTATTAATCGAAATTACAATTCCTTCTTTAGATAATGCAGAAATATATAAAGATGAAGTTAGTAGATTACTTTCAATACCTAAAGAAAACATTTATGTTAGGTTCGAGAATGGTTGGTATTACAACGAGTCAATATTCAGAGTTGATGAGCATTTCGAATCTACTCCTTTATTTGAATTTCTGAAATATGCGGTAGCTGTACCAAATAGGAATGATATTACTTTTTTGGAAGGAGTATTGAAATCAGGAATATTCACCGAAGATTATGTAAACAAAGAGTTCAAGAAAACAATCGATAAATTGGAAGAGCAATTGAAATGAACCCAAACAACTAATATCTAAGTCTTCAAAAAGGAAAAAAATGGCTGCCCAAAAGGACAGCCATTCTGCAAATCGAAATGAATAAGACTATTTATTATTTCTTTGCACCTTCTTGACAAGTCTTAGTTACTTCCACAGATATACGTCTGTTTTGTTTCCTAATAGCTTCTAACTCGTCAGCAGGCATTTTCTTAAGTGCTGCACCTGTTGGTTCTTTTACCTTAGGTTCTCTTTCCCCATAGCCGAGGAATCCAGAGATTTTAGCAGGGTTCACACCTTGCTCTATTAACCATTCTTTTACTTTCTTTGCTCTTTTTTCTGATAACTTTTGGTTATAATCATCAGCACCTTCAGCGGAAGCGTGGCCACCTATTAGTATTTCTAGTCCTTCGCACTGTTGTACATAGCTAAGTAGCTTAGCTAAGTTACGTGAAGTACCTGGGTAGTCGTAGTTGAATTTGTCAGTGTCTACTATGAATAGGATATCTGGGAAATCAACTTTAGTACCTATTTTCGGTGCTTGTGGGCAACCGTTTTCGCCTTCTTCAGTGCTAGGTTTACCTTTTACTAATGGGCAATCGTCTTCTGCGTCATTGACAGTATCGCCATCTGTATCCGGATTATTGGGATCTGTATTAGTCTTATTGACTTCTACTCCGTCTGACAATGTATCGCCGTCAGTATCTGCTTTGTTCGGATTAGTCTGATATTTGTTTATCTCTTCGCCATCCGATAGACCGTCGCCATCAGTGTCTTTTTCTAATGGATTTGTTTTGTGTTTTAGTACTTCATCGCCATCAGTTAGACCGTCTTCGTCGCTATCTTTGTTAGTAGGGTCTGTCTTATATTTATTTATCTCATCTCCATCTTTCAGACCATCTTTATCAGTATCATCGCTAACGGGATTAGTCTTGTGCTTCTTCACTTCGTCGCCGTCAGTTAGGCCGTCGTCGTCTGTATCCATCTTAGTTGGGTTTGACGAATGCTTGTTCACCTCATCGCCGTCAAGCAGGCCATCGCCATCTGTATCTGGTTTAGTTGGGTCAGTTTTGTGAGTAGTCACTTCCAATCCGTCATTAAGACCGTCTTGATCTGAATCGGCTTGAGCTGGGTTTGTTTTGTATTTGTTGACTTCGTCGCCGTCGTCCAATCCATCTTTGTCAGTGTCTTTGACTTTAGGACTAGAGCCATAAGTCTGTACTTCGTCACCGTCCGATAGACCATCGCCATCTGTGTCAGCAGTCAATGGATTAGTCTCGAATTTGTTAACTTCTTCGCCGTCTAATAGACCATCACCATCCGAATCTGCGTTATTAGGGTTAGTTTTACGAGCTATTTCTTGACCATCAGTTAGACCGTCAGAATCGCCATCTGCTTTAGTTGGGTCGGTTTTAGTTTCCATTACTTCTTTGAAATCATCAAGACCATCATCGTCTGTGTCTTGTTTCAGTGGGTCAGTATGATGAGTTAAATACTCTTCGCCGTCTAGTAATCCATCGCCGTCTGTATCAGGAATATTAGGGTCAGTACCCAACTCTTTTTCTTTACTGTTAATTAATCCATCATTGTCATAGTCAGCATCACCGAGTATATAGTAAGAGAACCCAACACCAAAAGTTAGGAACGCATCGTTAGCATCACCTGCATTAGCATCTTCTACTGGGCTAACATCATCTAGATAATCTGTTCCTGTGAATCTGAAAGTTGCACGACCATTGAATACTAGATTGTCTGACAAATACATTTCGTAACCGAAACCTACTGGAAAAATTACTTGATTTTTATCATAAACTTGGTTCAGATTATTTGGTAAAGGACCGCCAAATCCAGCATCACCCGAACGTGGTTCGAAATTCATTAGCCCAACACCACCAAATAAGTATGGTACAAATTTTTCATGAGCAAACAAGTTGTAAGACAAATACAACTCATAAGTATTAACTCGTACGGAATTCTTATCATTGATAGGAATACCAGTATTTGGGTACATATCTCCCTCTACCGCACCTTGTCCGAAGTAATCCGGATATGAACCAATTGCTGTAGCATCCGTCTTATATCTAATATTAGATATACCAAAAGTTGCTTGCAGTGATAGTTGCGAAAAAATATTGTATCTAAGAAATGCATCGCCACCAAACCATAATTGGTTATCAGTAAATTCTCCCCAATACTTCACAGCTCCACCATTAATACCAAAAGCTAATCTGCCGCCTTCACTTTGCGAAATTGCAGTATTAGTTGATAATGTTATAGCAAGAATTGATAGAATTAAAACACGAATAAAGGACTTCATAGTGCCTCCGATTTTATTAGAAATAATTATAGTCTTATATTTTTTATTTGCTTAGTAAATTATACTGTTTGAAAATAAAGCCTTTCTCAATCAGCATATAACACATACGATATTGATTATTAATCGGATTTTTTAGAAATGAATTTTTTTAAAAAGTATTCGAATGGATAATATATGGAATATAATCTTAGTAGTTGTTATATATTCACTTATGCCGTCAATTTGAAGCTATTAATATTGATTAAGATTTAACCTTTGGTACTCTTTTCTTGACAACAGCTAGTATTGCGCCGGTTACAACCAGAACTGCACCTACGAAACCGAGTATACTAATTACAGTTGTTTCTATTATAGTAACTTCGAGGTATGCCATTATTGTTAGAGTGGTAATGGTTATTATAGGATTGAGAGTTATTATTATACTTACCTTTGAGGCTTGCAGATATTTGAAAGCTTCTCCTAGACTGCCATAAGCTATAAGAGTATTCAAACCAAGGAATATAACTAATAGCCACATATCTAATGATAAGTTAGCAAGAGCACGGAAATCAGCAAACCAAACAAACATAAAAACTGGTACTAAGTATATAATCATATTAAGTTGCTGTGCCGAATGATTAGCAACTAATTTCTTTTGGATTGCGGCATAGACTACCCATATAGCTGCACCGAATAGAGTATAGAGAACACCAAGGTCATAAGTTTCTCTATCAGTTGATATACCAGCTATGCTCTCACTATAGAATAGCAGAAAACCTACTGTGACAATAGCTATACCAGTCA
>JAUHXN010000155.1 GCA_030426865.1 bacterium
AATCCAAATAAATCACGAGAAGTTTTCTTTAGCAAGGGTGATAAGATAATTATACTTTCAGAAGATGAAATTACTGAAGTTATTGGTTAGAATATTCTAAAATAGTAAGTTTAGAAACACCGAATTTTTTTTGTTTCACAAGAATATACTCATCTGAATATTCTATTTCTTCTTTAGAATCAGTCTCTATGATTAAAAATCCTTCATGCTGTAATAGCTTCTTTTCTGAAACAATTGAGACTATTTCACTTCCTGTTTCTAAGTGATAAGGGGCATCGGAGAATATAATATTATATTTTTCATTAGTATTTTTCAGAAATGCTAATACATCCGATTTCACTATAGTAAATGATTCTTTATCTAAATTAATATCCGACGTAAACTGTTTTATAACTGAAATTGGTTTAAAATTCTTTTCAATAAAAGTACAATGTATGGCACCCCTGCTCAAAAATTCAACTCCTACTAAGCCAGAACCTGCATAGCAATCAAGTACTTTTTTATTTTCGAAATAGATATAGTTATCCAAAGTGCTAAATAATGATTCGCGTGATTTGTCAGTAGTAGGTCTAACACCAGGAGGCATTTTCCCTTTTATCGATCGTCCACCATATTTACCTGAGATTACTCTCAAAACTCGAATACTTGTCCTTTATCAAAACTGTTGAGTGATCCGCCAACTACAGGTGAATATATATGTGAAGTTCTAATACAATACTTTCGAAGTCTATCATCTATATTTGCCCTTACAAATCTAAATGAATTTAATCTCTTTACTTCTAAGTTTAAAGAGTTTGTTAACATATCTAGGAGTGATTTATTAAGGCTGGTACCAATTACTAATGCATTACCAGGTGAAAGACCATTTCCTTTTAACTTTTCTATTTCAGCTTCAATTGCTTCTACTAATCCTTCTTCGCTGTCTTTTTTTAGTAAATCATAATAATATGAGGTATTATTATTGCTTAAACTTACATCACAAAAAGATTCTTCTACATTTATAAGAAGGTCATAAAGATGACTAGTGTCAGGGTAGTTATATTCGATAGTGTTTTGTGAAGCTATTTGGGCCATAGTAATATACCCAATTTCAAGACCAGTAATTTCTAATACTTTCTTACAGTTTTCGATTATACTTTTTCTAATAAATACTATAAAAAGCATTTCCGAATCGAAATCATCTTTTTGTCCATAAGGATATATACGAAAAGTGAAATCTGTAATATTAAAAGATTCATTATTTTCTTTCAATTCTAAGCTTAATAAATCTTTTAAAGTAGATTTGTCCATATCCATAGTACCAGGAATGATAGTCCAAAAAGTGGATTCATTGTTTAGTACTACATTAAGCTCTTCTATCTTGTGCTCAGTAGCTGATAAATTTCTAGTTAACTGATTGATTCCTTTCTTAGAGTATTCGTCATCAAGATCGTCTAGATCAACTGGGTCAAGAGTAGAAGATATATCTAAAAGTGTTAAACCTTTATTATTTCTCTCAAAAATACCCGAATAAACTTTATCCGAATTAAAAAATACTGTAAGTGACTTCATAAAAATGAAAAATAATTTTATTTTCAATCCTCTAAATTAAAAAAAATTTAGATATGAGACCTTGAAATTTTCGCAAATTCGAAAACTTTAAATGACAAGTCTGATTGAATTTCGAAATCAGATATCAAATTAAGCATTATAATGCTTCTTCTTACAGTTGATTTTTGTTTTTTTATTCGTTTTAATTGATTTCTATATAGTTCAGATGTACTAGAATTAAACTCAGAGTACAAACGTTTTATAGTTTCATAATTTTCAAAGTTATATTCAGAAAGTGATTTAACAACCAACGATGTGTATTCTTCATATTTAGAATTTAACTCTACTAGCAATTCTATTTCATCTTCAGTTAGTGGTTTATGGTTATTGTTCACATATTTATAGTTCTGCGAAACAGAATGATATAACTTATCAGAAATATCTTGTAGAGAAATAGTAATACGTATTGCTAGATTAGCAAACTCTGTCTCTTCGTACTCAAATTTATTTACTAATCTTATAAAATTAGAATTGAGAACTACAACTTCTTTTTCAATTTCATTTGCCTTTTTCTTAGCTTTTCTCAAATTCTTCAAGTCTTCGCCAATCAAACCATTATTACTTTTTGCAAATATAGTAGTTACATCTTTCAAGAATATTGATACATCGCCCATTACTTTTTTATTTGCAAATTCTTTGCTACCTTCTTCTTTTCTTTGTTTTTCATCAGCGGCACGATGCTTTTCTTCTTTTTCTTTATGGTAATTAGCACTTCTGTAGATTGTAATTGCAGTTAGTGCAAAAATACCAAGTAACCCGATCCATTCTCCATAATAAATAGTAAAGCAGATTATCATAGCACCCATAGTAGCGAAGAGTGCAGTTATAAACCACCCCCCTATTACTGTAAGTACACCTGAGACTCTGTAAACAGCACTATCTCTACCCCACGCTTTATCAGGTAAAGCTGCAGCCATAGCTACTATAAATGTCACATAAGTAGTAGAAAGTGGTAATTTGAAATAAGTAGCTATTGAAATCAAACCAGCCGAGACAAACAAGATAACAGCCGCTCTCAATAGATCAAATGCCGGCGCATTTCCTTTTTCATCTAAAACAGGTTTAAACTTTGTAGTATCAAATCGACTATTGACAAATCTAACTATTGGCGGTGGAATTAATTTTTTGATTTCACTAAAAACACCATAAGTCATTCTAACTAATGCTCTAGCCATAGCATTTGATTCGAATCTTTCATACCCTTCATCTTGACGACCCAAACTTATAGTAGTAGTAGCTACTGAACGTGCCTTTTTAGATAAGAAAAGGGTAGCTACCATAACAAGACCCGAAAACAATAACACCCAAGTGTCCGCAGGTAATTTACCTTGCATACTTACCATACTAGTAGTTAGGGGATTATCTGTGGCATTAGCAATCTGATAGGCATTTAACCCTGCAATTGGTGCACCTATGAAATTAACAAGGTCATTAGCTGCAAACGCCATAGCAAGTGCGAAAGTACCTATAAGTACAATTAGCTTCAGCACATTGAATTTTGTAAATTTCTGTATAATTAAAAGTAAAACTGTCCAAAATGCATACAAGTAAAGGAATACTAAGCCCATATTATCTTGGAAAAAGACTTTGAAGTCTCCTTTCATAAATTCTGTATTTTTAGCACCTTTCATCATTACGAACATACTTATAGATGTTAATGCTATAGCCCCCCAAAAAGCACCATATCGTCTGAACCTTTTTTCGAAGTCGAATGAAAACAATAATCTAGTTAGATATTGGACAAATAGCCCAAATACAAAAGCCATTACAATGGATAATAAAATTGCCCCTATTATAGTCAAGACCATATTTACATTCATATAGTTCGCTATTTCAGAGTAATTGCCTGTAGTATTTCCAATCTTTATTAGGGTCATAGCCATACCTGACCCAAAGAGACCAAATACGATAGAGACTGTAGTGGAAGTAGGCAAACCAAAAGTATTAAAAGTATCTAAAAGGAGAATATCGAGGAACATTACCGAAACAAAGATGACCATGAGTTCTGGCATTAGGAAGAACTCAGGGTTAAAAATACCCTTCCTGGCCACTTCCATCATACCCCCTGAGACCATTACACCTACGATAACACCTATTGCAGCTACTATCATTATCGTTTTTAGTTTAGCGGCATTGGCCCCTATTGCTGAATTAAGAAAGTTTACCGCATCGTTAGCAACACCAACCGTTAGATCAACTATTGCCAATAGAATTAAAATGACAAGAATTACTAGATTTATATCCACTATTATATTTTCTTTTTTATGAATTATGACAGATTCAAATATAAAAATATATATTAATAATAATAGTGGTTATTGTAAATCTTAACAGTTTCTTAACAAAAGTAAGATTATTCTTAACTTATGATAAAGATTATACATTTTGATAAACTCGGAAAAAACTGTAAATTCCTACTTCAACACTATATACTTATTAACTATAAATAAAAATAAATGTTAAATTCAATACAACCTAGAAATAGAATAGAAAGATCTAAATGAAAAAAGCAATACTCCTATTCCTGCTACTACCAATGATAGCAAGTGCCCAATACTTTGATGTATTCGACATAGATACTAGCGAATACCCGATAATGAAAGCGAAGTTCTACTCTATTGACGCGAACGGAAAGCAGATACTTAATCACACCCCAACTGACTTCGAAATCACTGAAAATGGTGAGCCGAGGGATGTGATAAGTGTGAGTTGTCCTATTCCAAGAGATGAGCCTTTTTCAATTGTTCTAGCAATTGATATTTCTGAGTCAATGGATAGTTTAGAAATAATTAAATCACAAATAAAAGCATTTATAGATAAATTACCATTAAATGGCAGTGAAATAGCTATAATTGCCTTTAATCAAAATAATTATTTTATTAGTGATTTTAGTACAAATAAGGCATTACTGAAGGAAAAAGTACATTACTTAATCGCTGGAGGTGGAACTGATTTTAATGCTGCATTTATTAATCCTGTTGCTGGTTCATTGTTAGCAATGGAAAAAGCTAAATTCAACAATAGAAATGTTATTATAATCACTGATGGAATTGCTAAAGGAAATCAAGTTGAAATAACTAATGTTGCAATCAGTCAAAAGACTAGAATATATTCTTTAGTGTTAGGTAATCTATCACCAGATATATTAACTAATATATCTAAGGCTACTGGTGGTGAAATCTATAATTATATAAAGAATAAAAGACAGCTTGAAGAAAGTTTTACAAAAGTTTCAAAACATATATTTACAGCCCCATGTATTTTTACCTGGGAAGCTTCCAAAAGTTGTGAGGGTTTCATAGACTTAAAAATTAGGTCTATAATAACTGACATATCATACGAGCAGAACATTAGACTTAGTGATGAACAAAGAAGTAAAATTGAGATTTCGCCTAGTTACATTGATTTTGGATATTTAAAAGTTGGAGAAATAAAAGATACTTCAATAATGGTTACTGCCCATAATTTTTCGCAAATGTTAAATAATTCAACTGTGACAAATGATTTTGGGAATTTAAAGATTATTGATCAATTACCAATCTTATTTGAAAAAGGCAAACAGAATAAGATTAGGTTAAGATATGAATCATTTGATACTCTTAGACATTATGTGAAATTAAATTTAGAATTTGAGTTATGTCCCATAAGTTTGGGTATTACATTTGGTAATTACAAACATTCTATCGAAAATAAGACTTTAAATTTATTATTTCCAAATGGGTCAGAAGTGTTTTATGCTGGATCTGATACTACTATCATTTGGAAAGGTATTTCTGAGAATGAACAAGTAGAATTAAATTTTAGTTCTGACAAGGGAAAAACTTGGTCAAAAATTGCAGATTCTGCATACAATTTACATTATAATTGGAAATTGCCGATAGTAAAGTCTAACAATTGCTTGGTAAATATAAATCAAAACAAAGCATTTTCTTACAAGAATATTGGTGATTGGAATAAAACATTCGGTGGTTCTGGTAATGAGTTTGTCAATGTAATCTCACAATCTCGAGAAGGTGGTTATTACATAGTTGGATCAAGTACTTCTTCTTACATAGATTGGGGTTTGAATAGAGAATTCAATAATGGTTATAATGATTTACTTGTTATTAAGTTAGATAATTTATTAGAATTAGAATGGGTAAAAACGTTTGGTGGTAATCAGGATGATATTGCATTTTCAGTCGTAAGTACTAAAGATAGAGGTTTAGTTATAGTCGGCAAGACGAATTCTACCGATAATGATTTTAAAAGAATAACGAACGACGGATTAGAGGATTTATTTATTCTAAAGTTACTTGAGAGTGGCAAAATAGATTGGATTAAATCTTATGGTGAACTCGGATCCGAATATGCAACTTCAATTATTCAAACAGATGAAGATAATTTTATTGTTGTTGGTGGGAAAAATGCAATCAATCATTATAGGGGATTATTTAGTGAGGATGGTGAAGAAGCATATATTCTAAAACTAAATGATCGAGGTGATACACTATGGACTAAACAAATCAAAGGGAATGATAATGATGATATTTTTTCTGTAGTTCAATCTGATGATGGTGGAATTGTAGTTGCTGGAAGAACTAATTCTGAAAATAGTATTTTTGATGATGGGAATTTTGATCCAGATGGTAATAGAACTAAATATGATGCTTGGATTTTCAAACTTGATATGTTTGGTGAATTGGTTTGGTCTAAAACGATAGGCGGTATTGCTGAAGATGGTCTAAATAAAATTATTAAATCTAATGATGGTGGTTACATTGCTTGTGGTTATTCTGGATCAAATGACAGGGACTTATTCATTGCTGGTAATAAAGGTAAAACGGATGCAATAATAATTAAGATTGATGACTTTGGTAATATTTTGTGGACTAAAACATATGGTGGTAGCGAACATGATGCAGCTTTGGACTTAGTTCATCTTATTGAAGGTGGTTATTTAATTTCAGGGTTTAGTGAGTCAAACGATGGAGAATTATCTAATAGCAGTAGTATGGGAAAGAGAGATGCATGGGTCTTTAAGATTAGCTATGACGGTAATTTATTATGGTCAGATTTACTAGGTGGGACGAATTTTGATGAAGCGAATTCAATTATTCAAACTTTTGATGGAACAACTGTAATAGGCGGTAGAAGTAATTCTAAAGATGGTAACTTAAAAGAAGTAATTAACAATGGCGATTTAGATGCTTGGATATTTTCATTTAAATATCCTCCTGAATTATTCCAATCCGACACATCGGACGCAGTATTCTCGATTATAATGCCTGAACCAGTTATACAAAATAACGACATTGATATGGGGCAGATGATAGTTGGTAGTACAAAAGACA
>JAUHXN010000156.1 GCA_030426865.1 bacterium
GAATCACTGATTAAATAGATTTAGAGATTACGCGGATTAGAATATGAGTAAATTGAAATATAGTGATATTACTGAATTTGAATCCCATACTATACAACTCCGCTGGGGCTGATAGGTTTGGTGAATATTTAAGTTACATATATTTCGCCACTCTGTGGCTTTTAGTTGGACGTCACTCAGTGTTGTTCTGGATGATTAAAATGCAAAGCAGTTGGAAGTGATTCTATTGACGGTTGGTTAAAGCCAATGGAAATACGCAATATCATGATAAATATCTCAATTACCTTGATACAGGTCCTCCCTTTTTAAGGGAGGATTTAGGTGGGTTTAAGGTTATTCATGCAAAATTTAACCACATCTTGCTAATACATTAATCCTTACAATCCGTGATTCAAATAAAGATTTTGAAAATTCTCCTTGACTCTTCTAACGCCTGCGGCGTTATCAAAGTAACGAGATCAAAAAAAAAAGCCATCGATTAATGAGATGGCTTTTTCTATTCTTTTATTTTTCTTTGTTTTTGAATTCTTCTAGAGCTGAATCGTCTCTTAGGCGGTAACCAACTGATCGAATACTTTGTATTGTAGGTCTAGTTCCTTTTTTCTCAATTTTACTTCTAAGTTTTTTGATATAAACGTCAATTACGTTCGAATCTTTGTCTATATCTTCTCTCCATACATTTTGAGTAATGGAGTTTCTAGTTAGTACTTTATTCTTGTGAATCATCAGGAACATAAGAAGTGAATATTCTTTTGTCGTTAGCTCTATCTCCTTATTGTCTCTATAAGCTAAGTGGGTAACTGTATCTAATGTAAGCTCACCAGCATGCAGCTTTGTTGATTTGTGTTTTTGTGTTCTACGTAGTATGGCTCTAATTCGAGCAGCTAATTCATCAAAGCTGAATGGCTTAGAAATATAATCGTCTGCTCCAAAATCAAGACCGTTAACTCTATCTTCTGTAGAGTCTAAAGCAGAGATTAGTACAACGGGTACATTGTAATTATTGGCCCTTAGTTCTTTTAGAATATCAATCCCATTCATTCCGGGTAACATCACGTCTAATAGTATTAAATCATATTGGGTATTCATAGCAACCTCTAATCCATCGCGACCATTGGTTTCTAAATCTACCTCATACCTTTCTTGTTTCAAGCCGTTCTTCATGAACGTTGCTATCTTTATTTCATCTTCTATTATAAGTACTCTCATTGCAAACCTGTTTATTGTTTTATCTTCTTACATATATTGGGTAAAATTCACGTTTCCCATCAGGGAATTCTATATATAAATAATATAATCCATTTGCAACAAAGTCTCCGCTAGGCATCCTGCCATTCCACGTATCAACGTGAGCGAGTGATTCATCCCTAAATTGCTTATTAGCAATGGTTACTACTTCTCTATTTGATTCATCTAATATTTTTATAGTTATATCACCTGATTTGGGTACTTTATAAACAAACTTTACCTCTTCCCTACTTGGATCAAATGGGTTCGGAGCCACTACATTGATATAATTTGGCTCAATATCCGAAAGTAAAGTATCAGTTCTCATACAAGAACTCTCACAACAAAATCTAAAAACTACATCATCAGGTGCATCTAATGGTATTTGCCATCTGTAGCTCATAGATGACAGACTTACCTTATCTTCTAACGTAAAACTAAGTCCGTTGTTATAACTTTTCATTATACTAATAGTGTCACAAGGGTATGGAAAGTCCATTGGATCCCAAGAAAATCTTTGAGTTGGGTCAACTGTATTTTCTACTTCTATTGTGATTGGGAATGGAGCAGGTCTCACTTTAACTGAGAATTCCATCAATTCTTTGCTATAATTACTTTTAAAAGCCGTTACCTTATAGTGGTACATACTATCTAAATCCATAGCATCACAACTAAATATCGGAAGGCAAGGAATAGTATCAACATAGCCAAATATTGGAGCAATGGCAGTATCAATAGTCGCAAGATATTGCCATGTAGAGTCAATATATCTACTCTCTACTACTACCGAATCGAAACAATTAATCTGACCACCAAAAGTAAAGGTTTCTCCAACTGTCACTATTGTATCTGACATCATAAAGTTACTCAAATTGAAATCAAGTACACTTATAGTAGCTGAAGAATCTCTTAATTCGTCTGGCTCTATAGTACTTTTTATTATGAAGTATCCAATTTTACCTATAAAAGTACTATCAAGGTCGATCATAACTGAAATAGTATCCATATCATTTGGTACTAATGTACGAACAACCATTGTATCTATAGCAGATGTATCTGTCAAATCTACGAAGTCTATATCTATAGTACCTATGCCTAAAATTTTATTTTCCCATACTAGCTCTACGCTATCACCTGGGCAATACTCTTGAGGAGGAGTAACTTGAGTTGTAGGCTCGAGCAAAGTAAGAACATTTTTTAAAGGAGTCCCAATAATATATGTAGCTTTGAAAGTTGTAACTACCAAATCATTTAGACCATCGCCATCCATATCTGCAACTTCAACTGCATATATATCTTCTTTATCAAAATCTTTATAATAGAGTGTATCCATCGGATTTCCAGCTCTATACATCGGGTCTTCATAATTTCTAAGTCCCAATACCATTATCTTCGAACCATCTACTATTACTATTTCTTCTTTCTCATCAGGGGCATTGTCCATATCATTAACGGCAACTACTCTACCGTTTATTCTTGCAGCAGCAATAGTATCGAATGGAAACAATTGTGTATTCGGAGGAGTTGGTTTATCTACTATCTTCGTGTCATCATACTTTAAGATGAATATTCTACTATTAGCATGAGCAAAATTTCTTGAGCTTTGAGTTGCAATTATTTCTTTACCAGGATTATTAGGAAAGAAAGGTAACCATTCATTATTAGTACCGTCTATATCTCCAACAGCTATAGACCAGAAATGATTGCTATCACCGACAAATGAAGGAATAACACCATTAGGAGAACTTATGAATGCGCCATTCATATCTAGCAAGTGAAGTTTCGAGATACCCTCTGAGCCCTCGTCTCCCTGGTATTGCTCTGCTTGTAATATATATTTTTGAGGAGTCAAACTACCGTTATTCAATTCTATTATGTAAGGACGAGTATATGGCTTGATACCATTCAAACTATCCGATATATTTATCGGAGCAAAATTATTAGCTATAGTTGCTCCAGTAATATCAAAACTAAACAAGTAACTATTGTTTGCGTTTGTAGTGCCACCCAATTTATTATTTACATTCAAGTTTAGATTAGTATCTGGTACAGTTGGCATAAAAGCAAGAGTCGTACCACTGTTCAATTGCGTAATAGATGGTTGGTCTATTCCAATTCTATTAGCTAATTCAATTCTGTTTGTAGTGTCGTCCCCTATATCAGGAAGAGGGAAGTTAGGGAATTCGATAGCTGAGTTAAAATGAGTAAGCCCTCTTAAGTAAGGAGCTTCTATAGCTAAAGTATCATTAACAACTGGATTATAAATATCTAAAGTAGAAAACACTTGAACATTATTATTTCTTAATTTTCCGAAAAAGGGCCTAATTGAGTTATAAATATTATCAGGATAATCTCTCATATCAACGGCCAATCTTTTATGTAGTACAATCTCATTAGCATTATTATCATATCCTGCTAAGTAACTGTGAGCAAGACTATCTTCACTTACACTTTCGATTGTTTCTAATGCCATAATCACATGTGAGTCAACATCTTGTTTGTAGCCAGTAGCTAATGAATCAAACAAAAGTGACACCCCCTTGATCGGTAGTATGCTGTTATCAAGAGTCTTAGTATATACTCTACCAGCTCCATCAAGTATTATAATATCTCTACCTGACACAACCACTATTTCATTTGGCGCATAAGGGAAAGCACTAGATATTTTATCATTATCAACCAAATTTCCTATCAATGGCTGTAAATCGCCTGATATTCTATTATTTACAATTTTAATTTTGAAATCATCAATCGATTGATTGAAAGACTTTCTATGATTATTCTGAGTTGCAGCGTAGTTCCCATTAGGAAATAGCCAATTAGACGGACTAGCTGTCGATTGCCCAAATGCACTATAAGAAGTGAATTCCAGCAAGAATATTAACATTATTGATATGTAAAATGAAAATCTAATCATAAAGCACTCAAACTTAGTAAAATTAAAATTAAAAACATAAACTTTTAACACTATTTATGAATTAAAATTCACAGCATTAATTATACCAAAGATTATTAAAACTTTTTTTAATACAAATCGTTGTTTAAATGCAATACTTATTAAAAAATCAAGTTGGTTTTTAGAAACTTTTGTATTAATTTAAATCTTATAGTATTTAGCATAGAAAGAATTTACTTAACAAAGCGGAATCTACATATGAGATTAATCTGCAGTTTATTATCAGCCGCCCTATTAGCAGGGCTTTCAGTCACGGCAAACGCGACTGTCCCCGATGCAAACAAAATCTATTTGTTTCCCGATGAATATTCGGTACTCGACAAATACCCGATAATTAAAGAAAATTACGAAAAAGGTATAAAAAATTCACTTGAAAGCTCAAGACGAAAGTATCTTACTGCCTTAATTTATATTCAAAAGAAAGACACAACAAAATCAGCAGATTTTTTCTCTCAATCACTAGATGAATTGAATAAAATTGCTAGTTATCCCGGCATAGAATACAATGATGATTTTATTGAATTATCAAACGCCATAATAGAAGATTTTGAGTACTATATAACAGATTTTGCAAAACTGGAAGCAGATGCTCCCCTATTTATCATCCGTGATAGAATGATTAGTGACTTAGAAAACGATCAGACTATGACAGGTGTTGAATTATTAGATTTGCCTGTTGTTGAGTTTGCGAATGAAGATGATGGTGCTCTTCCGTTCTTAGGTCCTGATTCGTTACTGATACCAATGGACATGAACGATTATGTCGAGAAGAATATCCAGTGGTTAACCCAAACTAAAGCAAAGAAATTCTTCAGCAAATGGCTAGAACGTTCTGGCAAATGGTTCAAGATGATGAAGAAAATTGCTGAAGAAGAAGATATGCCAGAGGAGATTGTCTATTTATCAATGATCGAAAGTGCTCTGAATCCTAATGCACTTTCTAAAGCTAAAGCTGTTGGTTTATGGCAATTTATGAGAGCCACAGGTAAGGATTTTGGACTTAACGACAATGATTCTTATTGGGTTGACGAACGTAGGGATCCGGAAAAATCGACAAGAGCTGCTATGCATTATTTAAAACAGCTTTACGCTGAGTTTGGTGACTGGCATTTAGCTCTTGCATCTTATAATTGTGGTCAAGGTAGAGTAAGAAGGGCAATAAGAAGATCTGGTAAAACAAATCCTACATACTGGGAAGTTAGAGATAGATTACCAAAAGAAACTAGATATTATGTCCCATTATATATTGCAACTGCTGTAATAGCAATGAACCCAGAGCAATACGGATATGATATAGATGAACTAACTTTGGAATCAGAATTTGAATACGATACATTCACAACTTTTGAACCCGTTAATCTAGATGTATTAGCTAGATGCGCAGATATAACTGAAGAAGAATTACAAGCTCTTAACCCAGAGTTAATAAAAGGCTGTACACCTCCTGATGCTGCATCTTATGATTTGAAAATACCAAAAGGAAGTGCAGAAATATTTGCAAAGAATTTTGCAAATCTAAAAGACTCAGAAAAACAACCTTGGGTTACTCATACAGTAGAAAGATATGAATCTATTTCTAAAATCTCTGTAAAATATGGTGTAACTACTGAAGATTTAGTTCAGCTTAATAATTTGAAAAGCTCTAGATCAAAGTTGAGCACGGGAAGCAATCTTAAAATTCCAATCTCAGCTGAAAGATATGCGGAAATCAATTCATCTTCGGAAAGAACTGGTACTTACTATCCGATGGATGGTACAAAAGATATCACTCACAGAGTTAGAAAAGGTGAATCACTATATAGTGTGGCTAGAAGATATGGTATATCTCTAAGTTATTTGAAAGAATTGAATGGAATTTCAAGACACGATGACAATCTAAGTGTTGGACAACAATTAGTAGTAGCTCGTAAAACAGTTGAAAATGTAGCTGAGAGTAAATCACAAGAAGCTTCGCAAGCAATTATAGTTAGACACAACGTACAAAGAGGAGAATCTTTGGGTAGGATTGCTGGTGATTATGCTACTTCAATTGCCGATTTGCAAGAACTAAATAGACTTGATGGGACTCATATCTATCCTGGTCAAATTCTTAAAGTTAGAACTTACAATAACACAGCTATAGCTAAAAGAAATGAAGTTAAAACTGTAAAAGAAGAAACTAGATACCATAAAGTAAGAAGAGGCGAAACAGTAAGTACTATCGCCGCTAGATATGGTATGACTGAAAGAGAGTTAAAATCTTTAAATGGTAGTAAAATAAGAGGGAACACAATCTTTGCTGGTTCAAATCTTAAAGTTACTAATGAATCATTTGGTAAAGGTAGCTCATCTTCGGCACCTAACACAGTAAAAACAGCACCAAAATACTACAAAATAAGAAAGGGTGAAACTCTAGCAGCTATCGCTCACAAATTTGGTGTATCTGTTAATAATATATTAAAACTTAATAGCCGATTGAATCCAAGAAAAATCCGTGTTGGTCAAAAGGTTAGAATTCAATAATTAAAATAGCGGTATAAAAGAATAAGGAATATTAATGAGTAAAAATGTTTATCATTTTCCCTCCGAATCAGTTTCAGAAGGACATCCCGATAAAGTTTGTGATCAAGTAAGTGACGCAGTATTAGATGCAGTATTAACAGAAGACCCAAATGCTAGAGTAGCATGTGAGTGCTTCGCTGCCACTGGTATGCTAGTAGTTGGTGGAGAGGTAACCACCAATT
>JAUHXN010000157.1 GCA_030426865.1 bacterium
CAAAGATCTTACACCTAAAGGATATATTGAATCAGGGTCAGATTTTACTTGTGAGTTATATGATAGTGAAACATCTGTTGAAATAAATGATAACATGGGTGTTACTATCAATCAATATACTGATAGAATTGAGCTGGAAAGTGAAGAGTTAATTAATAAAATAGAAATTTTCAATTTCTTAGGTGCAAAGGTTTACGATTCCATATCGGAAAACCACAATAATACTATTAGCATTGTTAATTTCGGATCAGGGATCTACTTTTTAAAAATATCTTTAAATAATAAGACTACTCATAGAAAAGTTATTATAAATTAAATTCAATTGTTTTGTTACTTTTTAGTTGCTTATATTGTCTATTAAATATATGATAATAACAAAAAAGCAAATAAGAATGAAAACATTTGGAATACTACTATTACTAGCGCTCTTTACTATTAACGCACACTCAACAGAATACTTAGAAAATACTGTCTTAGTTCGATTCAGTGATTTTCACAAGGATGATACTGAGATTAATAAGATTCTGGAAGAGTCTAATGCAAGAATAGAACGACGAATATTGCCTCTTGAAGCTTCGCTTAGATATGGCAATACTACACAATATAAATCCTCTAACAGCAATCGATATAAAGAAATACTAGATGCTGAGGAACCAGTACTTAGAACCTATGTGGTTAAATATGATGGTAATAGCACTCCATTGAAATTTTGTGAGAATCTATTAAAAAAATACGATGCAGTTGAGATTGCAGAACCTTACCGTTTACAGAAGATACAGGCATTCACTCCAAATGACCAATATATCTTAGAGCAAGGTGATGCATTAAAGCTAATCAAGGCTTATGATGCTTGGGAAATATACTCTGGCGATTCGAATATTGTTATTGGAATTAGCGATAATGGTATTGATCAATTACACCCTGATTTGAGAGATAATATAGCAATTAATACTGCTGAAATAGCTAATAACGGAATAGATGATGATAATAATGGGTTTATAGATGATTATAACGGTTTCAACTTAGATGGGGCATACCCAGGTCAGTTATGGGGTAATACTTATGTAGATAATAATCACGGAACTTTAGCTGCCGGTATCTCAGGTGCAGACTTTAATAACGAAATTGGCGTTGCCGGTATAGGTGGGTATTCAAAGATATTCCCAATAAGAATTGGAAATGAGAAGTTAGGTACTAAATTTACGGCATTTGGTTATGAATCAATATTATTTGCTGCAAGAACAGGAATAAATGTATTAAATTGTAGTTGGGGTGAAGAGAGTGTTTACTCAGAACTTGAACAAATGATTATTACTTATGCAGTAGCTAACGACGTAGCGATAATAGCGGCAGGAGGGAATCAAGATGGGCATGAACAAGTAACTAAATTCTATCCATCTGGATATAAAGGGGTACTAGGTGTAGGTGTAGTTTCTCCTTTTGATGGAGAAATTCCTCTGTCACTTCTTGGACCACAAACTAGAATAATGGCACCTGCTAGTGGCAATTATACTACAACTTTAAACAATAAATATGATAGACCAGGTGCAGCTACATCTTTTTCTACTCCAATCGTAGCTGGTGCTGTAGCCCTTGCAAGAGGTCAACACCCTGAGTTGAATGCCACTCAAGTAATTGAATTTGTTCGTCAATCTGTTGATGACATAAGTGAGAAAAGAACTTTCTATAAAGATTTAACACCAGGTAGATTGAATATGCTCAAGATGGTAACTACTGACCCTATGTCAATACCGGGTATTACAATTGAAGAAGTGATACTTAAAGATAGATCTGGTGCTGTTCAAGATAGATTCTTTCTAGGTGACACGGTTAATGTGGAGCTAGTATTAAAGAACGTTTTGGGAAATGCAGAGAATCTTGATCTTAACATATCTATTGCTGACCCAGAATCGTTTGACCCTTTAACCTTTATAAATTCTGATTATTCGAAGTTGAGTATAAGTTCTAATGAAACTAAGACTATTACAGGTTTTCAATATGTTATCTCAAATCATTATGATAATTATATTACATTCAGATTAGATATATCAGATGATTCAGGATATAAAGATTTTATATTATTTGATTATAAATCAATTCCAGTGATATCTACTTTCGAAAATGAAGAAATAAAATTCTCTATTTCTGACAGAGGTACTTTCGGGTTTGGACCGAATGAGGGTAATAGAAGAAGAGATGGTTTTGGTTTTATCGACAAGAGTTTTGGTAATGGACTTTATCAAAGTGGTATGTTCTTAGTCGAGAATGAAAGTGTAGTATTGGCTTCATTCACACTAACAAATACTGATGGTAGCTTTAGATCAATAAAGCCATTTTATAATCCGAACTATACTGGTTCAATGATGACAAGTGACCCTTTCGAGCCGACTAGAGCGCTTATAGAACAAACGGTAGAACTTCCTAAACAAGGGCATTGGGTAAGAATTAAGATGGATATAACTGATAGTGCTGCGTTAGGAAGTAAATATTCAATCGGTTATGAATTCGATTGGGATATGGGAGTAGAATATCAATATAATTATAATACTACTGGTTTTCTAGAAGAAGCAAGACCGGAAAATATTCCATTCGAAAAATTCTCAGCAATTTATACAGGACATAAGGATTCTAGTCAGGTATTTGGGACTGCTTTCTATTCATTCGAAGATGATGCCATTGCGCAAGCTGGTGGATTTAAGTCTCAAACAACAAATTCAAACTTTTATGCTACTGCACTCCAAACAGGAAAAGTAAACATAACAGATGAAGTTAATGACATATTCAACATAATAGGTATGAGATTTACTAATGAATTTAATTCTTATGAAACTAAGACTTGTTATCTTTGTGTTGCAGGTGGTGAAGATAAAACAGCTCTAATTGAATCTCTAAGAATATGTGCTTCTAATGTAACATCAGTTGAAACAGATTATGATAATGATATAAATTTTAACTCTTCTAATAATAGTTTTGAGATAAATAATAGCACTTATGAAGGAGTTGAAGTCTATACTTTAGATGGTTCAATGGTTATGAAATCTTCAGAAAATAGATTCGATTTGAACAGCCTGAATCAAGGTATATATCTAATTAGAATTGAATTTGGCGATAGATTTATCGTAAAAAAAGTATCAATTATTAGATGATTGTGAATGAAATTTTTCAACTCTTATTATGATTAAATTATCATTTAATTGTTGATTTTTATTCTGATTATTGGTCTTGACTAATTTTACTTTTAGTTGAGGGCTAACTATCTTGGATTGTAGTTTTTGTGATAATGATTCAGCAAATGTCTTTCTTTTACTATAACGTATCTCAATTGATTTACACATTGATATAGAATTATATACTTTTTCTAAAGTAGATATATAATTATTGCTTTCTATATCTGTGTTATTTCCTACGATAATATAGTTATAATCAAAATATTGACTGTCTTCGACAACTAGTTTTGGCTTCTTGGAAAAATGATGTTCGATACTATGTGGTATAACCTGTATCGTACTATCACCGTTAAATCCGTATGCTTTTATAAAAACATTCAGATAATCACATTCGATTAGCTGGTTCTTGTATTTGACTAGGTCAATAGTAAATCTATCTTTAACTATCTTATTCTCATAGACGATAGTTTCTTCGCCAGCAACATTTATCACAGCAAGCCAATGACTGAGACTCTCAACCGGGGATATTCTAACATCAATCGGTAATATTTTTTGTTCAACTTCTATCTTATCATTTCTAATTTCAATTTGGCTAAATAGTTCAGGTTGATCTGACATTAGTGATATAGACGGTTTTCTATCTATATCTTGGTAGAATTCGTACTCGATTACTAATTGTGAAAGAGGTATGTTAAATTCAGATGTCAAATAATCTCGAATCTTTTTAATATTTATATCAGCATAGTATTTAGAATTCCTTTTCGATATAGTATCAATTTCCAAAACCCCAGGGTAATGAGCTTTAATTGTTAACTTCGCATTCTTTATTCGAGCTAACCTATGCCCTATAAAATTCAAACTATTATAATAAGATTCTTCAACAGTATTAATATTTTGTAAATCTACAACAGTCCTATAGTTAAAAAGGTTAGGTTGTAATTCGGATGTACTATCTTCAAGAAAGAAGACACTACTAATTGGTAGATTGCTATATTCATAATTATTATTTACTATAATATTAGTTATATAACTTTGTAAGTTTATATCAAGTTTCTCTTGCTCTCTGAAAGTTTTTGGTAGTTTGTTGTTACTAGCTAACCATAAATCTAGACCACCTTTTCCACCTGGTCTATTACTAGCAAAAAGTATATCACCATTTGGTAATATACAAATATCAGATTCATCATATTCAGTGTTCAATTCATAAAGTGGGCTAGGTCTTAACCAAATACCTTCAGATTTAACTGAAAAATATATGTCATATCCACCTGGACCACCTTGGCCATTGCTAGCAAAGTATAATGTATCATCAGATGCGAAATGTGGTGTTATTTCATCTCCAATACTATTCGTAATCTCAATAGCTATTGGTTCTCTCCAAGTACCATCTTCTAATCTATAACTAACCATCAAATCCAAATCACCGTCTTCACTTTGAGTAGTGAATACAAGTTGATTTTGATCAGGAGAAATACTACTATGCCCAACAAAGTTATCACTCGCGAATTCTTCAATAGGAAAACCTTCTGACCATGCTTTTTTCTTATGATTAGAATAGAAAAGCTGTAATCGTGGTTGTTTCTTTGCCTGTAGAAAAGTGCTAAAGTATGCCTTTTCAGGAGATAGAAAGCTAATATAGCTGATATTATCATGTATTGTATTTATCGGAGCTTCTAAGTATTTTCCTTCTTGGAAAAAGCCATCAGTATTTTTATCAGAAGTATATAGCTTTTCAGAACCACTTACTTTACTCGTATAGTATAGGGTAGAAGTGTATTTGTCCCATGATGGAGCAAAGTCATCACTTACAGTGTTTAATACACTTACATTTATTGGCTCCAAATACATAATATTTGACCCAAATATAGATTGTGCAGTACAAAATAAGATGATATATATAATAAATTTATTCATCTAATATTAGTTTTATCTCGTTATATTCCCAATTCTCATTAACTGTATAAGGCTTACTCTTGGAATATTTTTCTCGGAATTCGAAAGGAGTTACTTTCCCGAAATCATATTCATTATTACTATTTTCATCACAGAACACCTCAAATACATAACTCCCAGCTGTTACTTTGTCTAAGTTCCATTTACCATTGACTAAGCTAGTTTTATACTTACTATTATCTGTTGTATTTATTGCTCTTATTATTATATTACCCTTACATTCGTTTGTGGTTGTTACTTCTCCACCAATCTTAGAATACTTCGGAGCAAATTTCGTTTTAAACTTCGTTTTGTATAAAGTGTCTTTTATTAAACTTTGTCCCCATAAATCCTTTATTCCTTCAGTATCGAATACAAGTATGTAGTCTGTGTTTTCGTTTATTGGTCTTTCTGAAATGAAATAATAGTCTAGTAAATTCTCGCTTGTTAGAAATAATTCAGTTTTCTCACCATTTGATTCTAAATATGCACTATTTTCTAATGATTTGACATCAGGGATTTTACTGAATTTAACTCTAAAAGTTGGCTTTTCAGGTAGAATATTGAAATTGGGAGTTACATTTTTTTGTGTACTGTCATTTAGATTTGTAGAGCTTATCTCAAACTCTGATTTATTGTAAGTACTATCTACTACAAATTTAATACTAGAAGCTGTGTCTTGTATTAAATTACCTGTTGAATCAGCGATATTTGTTAGCTCTATTTCTAGCTCTTTACTAGCATATTTTACATCAAAACAAATTAACAGTTCAGAGCTTGTTTTCGGGTTAGTTCCTATCCCTAGAATAGGTACTACTCCATTAATAGAATTAAGTACTATATTTTCAGCGGTAATCGTATTTCTGTCTAGATTTTCATCAAATATTAAATTTGCTAACCCGGCATATTGTGAATTTGCGCTGATTAACTTCGGACCGATATTATCAGATTTAGCACCGATATGTATATTAATTCCAGTCACTTTTAAACTATCTTCAGTTAAAGTAATGTCAGTTAGTGCTGTTCCGTAACTATCTATTTGATCATCGTATATTCTGTTCTGGAATTTATCGTCTATTGCCAGTAACCTATAATTCCCAGGTTTTAGTGCTACGAATTGGAATTCTCCAGAACTACCAGTATTAACGAAATAGTCTGGCTCAACTGCTGTCATATCAGGATAGTTACCATCCCTTTCTTTATACAAAAATAAGAACTTTCCTTTTGTATCTGCCGCAGATAGGAGCCCTGATATACTACCGCTATCTAATTTATCACCAGTAGAAAATATCATACTAAATCCTTTCTTTGGTGAATTATTATAATAGTCAGTATATTCGGTGCCTATGTTAATAGCATAAGTTGTATTCGGTTCTAGAGGTTCTTCAAAACTTATGTTGAGGTCGGTTGCAGACCAATCGTACGACATTTTTACTTCAGGTGTAATTCGAAGGTTTTCAAGTACTTTAGCTCTATTCATATATTCATCAAAACCAATAGTAACTTCATTCTCACTGAAGTTTATGGTTCTATCAGTAGGCTCGGTATATTCTATATTAGGTGCTAAAGTATCACCTGCACCACCAGGAGGGCTCTGTATATTAGCACATCCAGTAGCAAGTATATATAATAAAATTAAAGTCGTCAGTAATTTCATAGTATAAATTAACTATATTTTTTAGCAATGGGAAAGAAATTCTAAATGAATTCTTTTAGACTCACTCTATCGATTACTTTATTAGTAATTTTTTAATGAAAATTCTATTCTA
>JAUHXN010000158.1 GCA_030426865.1 bacterium
TGCTGAAAGAGTTGCAGAAGGTAGAATCAACAAATTCTACAAAGAAAATTGTTTAGTAGAACAACAATATGTTAAAGATGGCAGCATGACTATCACTGATGTATTGAAACAAATATCTGAGAAAGCTGGTGAAGAAGTCAAAATCAATCAGTTCATTAGATATTCAATTGGTGGATAATAATTGAAACCAATCTATAAAAGAATATTCTTAAAAGTTAGTGGAGAATCTCTCATGGGTGATACCGGATATGGTATCAGCCCAGAGATTCTAACAAAATTTGTTCAAGAGATTGTACAGATTCACGAACTTGGTGTAGAAATAGGTATAGTTATAGGTGGTGGCAATATATTTAGAGGTATCCAAGCTTCTGCACACGGTATAGATAAAGTATCTGGGGACTACATGGGAATGCTTGCTACAGTAATAAACTGTATGGCATTCCAAAATGTTTTAGAAAAGCATGGTGTTCCTACTAGATTACAAACTGCCATAAAAATGGAACAAATCGCTGAGCCATATATACAAAGGCGTGCAATTCGACACCTTGAAAAAGGTAGAGTAGTACTCTTTGGCGCAGGTACAGGTAACCCTTATTTTACTACTGACACTGCTGCTGTTCTTAGAGCAATCGAGGTAAAGGCTGAAGTTGTTATTAAAGGGACCAGAGTTGATGGAATTTATGATTCTGATCCTGAGAAGAATAGTGATGCGGTTATGTTTGACAATATTAGTTTCAAAGAAGTGCTTAGTAAAGATTTGAAAGTTATGGATCATACTGCTATTACTCTTTGTAATGAGAATAAGCTTCCTATTAAAGTTATAAATATGAATAAAACTGGAAATTTATATAGACTAGTTATGGGTGAAAAGTTAGGAACTACCGTATCTATCTAAGGAGTTAATTATGGAAATAAATGATATATTAAAAGAATCAGAAGAGCAAATGAAGAAGTCATTTGACTTTTCTAAAGCTCAAATTGAAAAGATTAGAACTGGTGGTGCTAGTGCAACATTGGTGGATGGTATTGAGGTAGTTGCTTATGGCACTAATACTCCACTAAACCAAGTTGCCGGTATATCTACACCAGACGCAAGAACTATTATGATTCAACCTTATGATACAAGTTTATTGGGTGATATCGAAAAATCAATATTAACTGCTGATTTAGGTTTCAATCCCCAGAATGATGGTAATGTATTAAGAATACCTGTTCCACCTCTTACTGAAGAAAGAAGAATGGAGTATGTAAAAGTTTGTAAAAATTATGCTGAAGAAGGAAGAATAGCTATTAGAAATTCTCGTCGTTCGGCAATTGAATCGTTAAGAGCTGCTGAGAAAGAAAAAGAAATTTCTGAAGATCAACAAAAAGATGGTGAGTCTGGAGCTCAAGAACTAACAGACAAATATATAGCTATGATTGATGCTGTTCTAGCAGCAAAAGAAAAGGAATTAATCGGTAAAGACTAATCCCTTTATTATAAATGTTTATTATTAAGCGGCTATTTTTAAATAGCTGCTTTTTTTTTACTTATTCTTTTGTTTATCTTTTCCACTTACGAATCTATCAAGATTATATATTGAATAAGTATAATGAAATCCTTTAGATTTTTTTCCTTTTCCTAATTCCATTGTAAAGTTTTGTTCTTGTGTAAAGTATTGCCATATAGGAATATGTAATTCATTACTGATATAGTTTTCTACATGTCCATTTATCACTGAAGTCATATAGAACATAGCTTCTTTGCTTTCTATGAAAACTTCTCCATTTCCAGTTGTTGATAAATCAATTCGTGTACAGTTATAATCTAAAGTATCAATCAGCCCCATATTTTCAATCAAGTAAGTCATAACAATATTAGGAGTTTGATAGCCATTCTCAACCATATAAATAGTGTCCTTTTGCTGAATAGTACTACTACCTTTAGTACTACAAACTTTACCTAATGGCTGAATCAAAGATCCTTGAAAAGGACCTCCAGCTGTAACACCTTTGGTTGTTGTATCTGTATATTGATATGAGTATCTATTGCCTAATGAATCTATCTCAATTATTACTTTTTTATTCAACCATGGGTGCTCCTTTCTTTCAACTTTCTCATAAAGAGGTTTAAATTCATACCCTATAAAATCTAAATTTTCATAAGATAGAAAAAAATGACCAGTCTTTTTGTCAATCTTTTCACAAACTATTCTTATCCTTTCGTATCGTTCTTTAGTTAGGTAGCTATCCCAATTCACAACAATCGAATCTCCTGATTCAACTCTATATTCTAAAGTATCTCCTACAGAGAAATTATAAAAGTGACATAGAGTATCTTTATTTACTTCAACATCGCCAGTAATAAGATTCTCATCTAGTTTTTGATTTTGAGCACTTAAAGAGAGGATTGATGTCAATATTAATACACAGATAATTCTAATTTTCATTGTTTTTTGTAGTTTTAGTTTGGACAAGTTCCAAAGTTAATATATTTAATTGTTTTTGTTCAAACATTGTCTTAATTTTACGGATAAAGCCTTTAAAAATTATAGTATTATGAAAAAGTTAACCACATTAGTATTTGCAGCAGTACTAATACTTAACACTCAATTGTTTTCACAAACAGGTTTATTAGTTACTGACTATGACTATTCGAACTACCCTAAAGTTACACTTGAGTATTATGTATTTAAAAATGCTTTGAATCAAAACTCAATATTGAACTCGAATGACTTTGTCATATTGAACAATAATATCAATATTGAAGATAAATTAATCAGTTGTGAAAATAACGTCGATTTGAATGATAACTCTGTTATTGTTTCTATTGATTTGTCTATTGATAATAGTAGCTTCAATTTCGATTCTGTTTTATCAGTAGCCGATTATTTGCAACTCAACACTCCAAACTCTGAGTTTGCATTATCGTCATTTAGTACTGTTAATCATCTAAATTATGATTTTGATCAATCATTTTCAAGTTTCAAAAGTGAATTATTAAAACTAACTAGTACTCAGAAATCTAGAATCGATTCTGTTTTTTATTCAGTACCAGTTGGTTGTAGTTCTATTTTTGAAACAGCTAATGAAGATAATCAAAAACATATTGTAATATTTACTGATAAAAGAAGCTCTATAGATGAAAGTTTTCTAAATAAATTAAAAGACGATGGTATAAGATTATATCTTGTTATAGTAGATAATATTGCTGACAAAAATGTAAAATCTTTTTTTGATTTAAATGAAGATTTCTCATTGTTCGAAAATGTAACTAAGTCAAACTTGAAACTTGTTACTTTAGCTGTAAAAGAATTAATTAATGGCAACCAACCATGTCTAATTACTTATACAGGTTCTATTGATTGTGACACATCAATCGTTGCTAATATTTCTGTACCTTCTATTTCAGCAAGTAAAGAATTAAGCTTTACTGTCAGCTCAGATATTGTTCCTAGATTAGCGTTGGCTCCTCCATTCTATGGGTTCAGTTCTGTTTTACCAGGTAGTAAAAAAGAAGCAGATATAGTTATTACTGCTGTTAACTCAGATATTAATATTGATAGTATTTATTTTTCAGATGATAAAAATGGTGTTTTCAAGTTCTTATCAGGGAAAATATCTGCTCCTCAAGTACTGAATAGTGGAACTAACTGGACTGTTAAAATAGAATATGCTCCTCAAGATTCTAACATAGTATTTACTAAGTTAGTCATAGAATCAGATGCTTGTTTGAATGAAGAAGTACTTATTACAGGAGGCTTCCCCAATACTCCTCCAGTTGTGAAGAATATAGAAATCGTATCTCCTAATGATTGTGATGAGAAATTAATAGTAGGAGATGATTATAAAGTTACATGGTCTGGTTTACTGCCAAGTGATGTAATTCAATTAGAGTATTCAACAGATAATGGTGTCAACTGGGATACTCTTGCCAGCAATGTTACTGACTTGAATTATAATTGGACAGTACCAGATATCGAAAGTGAAGAATGTCTAGTTAGGGGTATTCAATTATGGCCTAATAATATTGGTAGAACTCTTGATTTAACTCACCCGGACGCTGTGAATACAGCATTCTTTGATCATATTGATGGTTCAAAAGCCGTTACATCCTGTGATGACGGAGGTGTTAGACTTTGGAATACTAACACAGGTAAACTAGTAAGACATTTCAAAGGACATACAAAAGAAGTAAATTATGCAGTCTTTAGTCCTGATGATTCTAAAATTGCTTCTGCTAGTAATGATACGAATATCATATTATGGGATGCCAATGATGAAACAACTCCTTTAAATATTTTTGAAAATCATAGTGATGTAATAAGATCCGTAAATTTCAATCCTTCAGGCACCCAGATTATCTCAGTAGATAAGTCTGGTGTTTGTAAAATATTTGATGCCGAAAATGGTAATGAATTACATTCTTTTTCACCAGATGGGAATAAACCACTTTGGTTTGGTGACTATCATCCTAATGGCAACTTTTACCTTACTGGTGGTAATGGAAGAAGTGTAAAGGTCTGGGATGTAGTTACTAATGATTTTGTAAAGGAATTTATTATAGTAGGATGGGTTAGCCAGTTCGCTCTAAATAGCGATGGAAGTAGATTGTTAATAGTAGATATTTTGACGAAAGAAATTACGGTTTGGGACTTTAATACTAATACTCAGTTATTTACATTGAAACATAATAGTCAATCTAATAGACCTCTTAACTCAGGGTCATTCAATAACTTTGGTGGTAAAGAATATATATTGACATCAGGAGATGATTATACAGCTATCCTTTGGAACTCTGCAGGTGATAGTATTAATGTGTATAAAGAGCATACGAATTCAGTAAGAACAGCTAATTTTAATTTTGATGGACAAAGAGTAATCACTTCTAGTTGGGACGAAACTGCAAAAATTTGGAATTTAGATGAACGCGATTTACAGATGGATACTTCGGATTGTGTGTTTACTATCACAAAATTAAAGTATGAGTCTAAAAATCTTGTTTTTGGTGATACTTATCTAGGTGATTATAAAGATACGTTATTGAATGATGCACTTGTAAATTTAAATAAATTTCAATTTCCAATTAGAAATGCATTTCTTCGAGGTGCGAATGTAAATGACTTCGAAGTAACTAATAGTCTAATTAATTCTATTGTTGATACTTTACTCACAGACAATTCAATTAACTTGGATGTTCGATTCAAACCATCTGCCTTAGGGGTAAGAAAAGCTGAACTCGTATTAGATATTCCTGGTAATCAAGTTATTATACCTTTAGAAGGTAATTGTACAAAGCGTGATTTAGAAATTGTTGAAGGCTCTATAATTTATGATAAAGTTGACATTGGAGATTTTAGAGATAAAGTTGTTGACGTAATTGTTAGAAATAACTCTAATAGAGATTTAGTTATAGACTCTATATATATTGATATACCAAGAAGCAATGACTATTCATTGGTCTTGGAAAACCCTGTTACAGAGTTAAAAACAGGTAAAGAATTAGGTATTATTGCTAGATTTGCTCCTCAATTCATAGACAGATCAAATGCAGATATTGTATTTATACATAATGGAAATAATTCTCCTACTAGAATATCATTGTTCGGTAGCGGTTCGATTCCAGTTTTTGATACAACTACTGTAAGTATAAGTGATATAGAAGCTTCATCAAACAATAGAGTAACAGCGAAAATAAATATAACAGAATTGAAGCCAGAATTAAAGAATGAAGAGTTCAGAGGGATAACTTTTGACCTTTCTTTCAATTCGACTTTGCTACAACCTGAATTCTCTATCACATCTGATGAAATAATAGATGGTATAAGAACTGTTAGAGTTGAAATAGAGTCGGATGATAGTTGGTTTGTCAATCTTGATTCTAAAGAAAGTAAAACACAAGCTAATGAACTAGAGGTTGCAGAATTAGTATTTAGAACCGCTTTAGGGAATGATTCTACTTCAGCTTTGAATATTAATGGTGCTAAAGTACTAGGTAAAGCAAAGCTAAAGATATACGAAACGGATGGTAATTTCAGACTTTTAGATTTATGTACAGAAGGAGGAGCTAGGTTATTCGATGCTTCTAACAGTTTTAAATTAGAAACTCCTAGCCCTAATCCATTAACTACTAATTCCTATATTAATTACGAATTATTAGAAGATAGCAATATTGAGTTAGATGTAATAGATTATACAGGGAATAGGCTAATTAGTCTAGTATTTATTTCGTTAGACTTCAAACACAAAACCAAAGTATTGTTCGAAAAATACAAATAGAAAGATAAATATGATAAGATCTCCTAGAGGTACCAATGATATTTTGCCTGTTGAAATCAACAAATGGCATTATTTAGAAGAAGCTATAAGAAATGTAACTTCAAAGTTTGGTTATACAGAATTAAGAACTCCAATATTTGAATCTACTGAAGTTTTCTCAAGAAGTATTGGTGATGCTTCCGATATAGTTAACAAAGAAATGTATACATTCAATGATAGGGGAGATAATTCTATAACTCTTCGTCCAGAAATGACTGCTGCACTTGTTAGAGCTTGTATTCAGAATAGTCTTGCTAATAGAGGTGAACTTGAGAGACTTTGGTATTACGGACCATTTTTCAGATATGAAAGACCACAAAAAGGAAGGTTTAGACAGTTTCATCAATTTGGTGCTGAATGTCTTTCTTCACCAAACCCAGAAGCAGATGCAGAAGTTATAACTTTAGCTCATTCTTTAATTTCGAAAGTAGGTATTAATGACTATACATTGAATATAAATTCACTCGGAAATACTGAATCTAGAGATATTTATAGAAATAATTTAGTCAAATATTTCTCTAAATATGAATCAGATTTATCAGAAGACTCTGT
>JAUHXN010000159.1 GCA_030426865.1 bacterium
ATTTACCTTTTTGTCCACTCATGCTAATTTAGTACCTGGTAAAAGAATTTTATCAATTAATCCATATTCTTTCGCTTCTTCGGGAGTCATATAATTGTCTCTGTCAGCATCTTTTTTAATTTGCTCAGCATCTTTGCCAGTGTGCTCACCAATTATTTTATAAAGAACTTCTCTTATCCTCAGAATCTCACGAGTATAAATCTCTATGTCAGCTGATTGGCCTTGAGTTCCGCCAGAAGGCTGGTGCATCATAATACGTGAGTGAGGTAATGCAAATCGTTTACCTTCAGTACCCGCACATAGTAATACTTGCGCCATAGAGGCAGCCATACCCATACAGATTGTAGTTATATCTGGTTTTATAAACTTCATAGTGTCGTAAATAGCAAGACCAGCTGTTACGCTCCCACCTGGAGAATTTATATAAAGATTAACATCTTTCTTTGGGTTTTGAGAAGATAAAAATAATAATTGTGCAATAACAGAATTCGCCATGTGGTCATCTATTGGGCCACCTATAAAAACGATATTCTCTTTTAATAATCTTGAATAAATATCGTAGGCTCTTTCACCACGACTAGTCGTTTCAATTATATATGGGATTATTGAATTATCCATCTAATAGTTTTCCGATTTTGGTTTTATAAAACTTTCTAAAATAACGAATATGTAGCTAAGTTTATTTTTATTCAAAAAAAAACCTGCTTCCAAAGGGAAGCAGGTTTGTAAATTATAAACTCTTTAGCTTATTGTTATTTAGTAATAACAACAGGTAATTGAGTAGTTTTACCGTTCACATTAGCATTTAGATAATATGTACCTGAGCTAAGTTGACCAGCATTCAATTCAAGTGTATTTGAAGTTGTAATACCACTGAATATATTTCTAACTACTTTACCAGTAGCGTCGATTAACTCTAAATCTAGATTCACTGAACCGTTGATATCTAAGTTGATTTCAGAGCTATTAACAACTGGGTTAGGACCTACAGTCATAGTAAATACGTTAGGTATAATACCTGTCACAGATGAAGTACCAGTACCAATACCCATCACAGTAATAACTGTATTAGGATTAGCAGCATCGTTAGAAACGATAGTGATTTCATCAGAGTAGTTCTTAACTTCTGTAGGAGTAAATTCAATATTCATATTTACTGTTTGACCAGCATCAATCGTTAGTGGTAATGAGCCTTTAACTGCGAAATTAGTACCTGTCTTGAAGTTAATAGCAGAAATTTCTAATGCTTCATCACCAGAGTTAGTTACTCTAACAACTTCAGTACCTGTTTGATCTTGTTTGATCTCACCAAATACAACTTGAGTTGTATTTAAAGAAATAGTTGGACCATTAGAAGTAGTTCCTCCTCCTTCTAACCAAGAAATCATATTTTTCAAAAGAGTCGAACGATTAGCTGTAGGTATAGACTCTATAGGTAATCCCATATAAATAGTTCTTTGACCATTATTATCTATTTTTATTCCTAATTTATTATTTAAAGTTGTCAGTGGAGCAGCTGGATTAGGGATTTCTAAGAAAGCTGAAGCTGAAGTAGCACCATTTAAACTCATAGTCGCAAATCTTTGTGCATAGTAAGGGAATGTAGCTCCATTATAACCACTATTTGCAGAGAATGTAATACCATTTGAAATCGGGTCACCACTCACACCTACAACAGGTAGACTTGAAAGTTGATTGTTAACTACTAAGTTGCCATCAAGTCCGAACTCGACTCCTAGACCAGTTCTAAACCAAGTAGTAGCTTCTGCCGTAGCATAATAAGCTGAGTTAAGATTTGCAGATTTACCATAGCTCATCAAATCAAGTACAGATACAATCAGTATATCAGTCCCATTGTTCATCATATTTTTAATAGCTGTTAAATTAGCAGCAACTTGAGAAGGTGCAAAACCTACAAACGCAGCTTCGTCAACTGTTAGAACGACTGTTTCAAATAAATCAGCATAATTACTAGCTAAAGAAGCAAACTGAGCAGGAGCAAAAGGGATAATTGCTACACCGTCAAATGAATTAACAGTTCCTAAGTCATTTATTACTACACCTGATGAGTTATCTATACCAGCAAAAAATGCTTTTGTTGTTCCTTCAGAAAGTGAAACTACAGTAAAATTAGCTTTCCAATTTTTTGCATCTTGAACTCTAGGGTAAACTCTGAATTGTAACGTAGCCATACCTTTATTTCCCTTCGAATCAACAGAAATATTAGCATTTACAGTACCATTAGCTGCAATAGTAATGTTTTTATCATAATTAACTTCCCAACCTTCAGGAATTAAACTATTATCAGCTAATCTTATCTCGTAATTTGCTTCAGCACTATGATTGCTCATAATTGGAATTACATGATTTCCAGTTTTTCCAGTTTCAATAAAGCTATAAATATTCGAATTATTAATAGTAATTGTTGGGGCAGAAACCTCAGCTGTATAATGTGGTTTCCCAAATCTATCAGCATTAATTAATTCATTCGTTGTAGTGTTATGTACAACTGCAACGAAATATGCATTGAAACTATCATCTACATTAAGGTCTTTAACATTCCCAGTATAAACTTGTGTATAAGTACCTGGTGCTGTTACATTACCAGTAGGGAAAGTACCTTTCTCACCTGAAATACCACCGAATGCATATCTAAATACATCATTATGCTCAAAACCAGTTATTACACTTGGCAAACTATAGTATTTAGAACTTTCGTATCCAGCTCTACCTGCTAAATAGTTTTGTTGATCCCATTGCGATCCAGTTCCTTTCATATAATCTTCAAGTAGCCAAAGATTAAAAGCTAATGGAGCATTTACTTGAGATTCAACATTAGCAGTAATTGTAGCCGTAAAATCGCCAGTGACTTTGTCGTAATCAACATCCAAAGTTACACCTACAGGAACATCTTTATTTACGTTTGCTTGAGCAATAGTTGCCCAGACATTATCACTTTGAGCTATTTTACCATTATAATTTATTCTGCTTACAGAACCATTTGGGTAACCAGTTACTCCAATCATTTGTGCAAGAGGAGATTGGTAAGAAGAAATAGCCATTCCATCACCATTATGAACTCCAACTCCAATTATTTGCTCTCCGAATTGAGCTTCTAAATTTTCCAATGTTTCCATACCTCGTGGGCACCAACCACACCATGCACCTGTGTGATCTTCTAATACAACTTTTCTTTTAGCAGCTTCCGCTGTCTGTGTTGCGAACATTCCTGTTAAGGCAATTGTTATTGCCATCAGGACTAAAGTAAATTTATTTCTCATATTGAGACCTCAATAAATTATTTTAAAAAAATTAATTGTTTTTCAATTCTATCTAATTATAGACACTTGTAAGAAAGTAAAGTTACAAAAAGTGTTTAAATAATTCAACACTTTATTTATTACTAAATCTTATTATGTAATTTGTTTTGCTAATTAATATTCTATTCCCTATTTTTGTATTCTTAATTTATGGCGATCGTAGCTCAGTTGGTAGAGCCCCGGTTTGTGGTTCCGGTTGTCGCGGGTTCGAGTCCCGTCGTTCGCCCTAATAATTAAAAAAAAAGCCAATCTTTCGATTGGCTTTTTCTTTTTTAAAGCAATTATTAACACATCCGATACTTAAAAAAAAGTATAGATTTGTCTTCTATTTGTCAATAACTTCACATCTTCCATTCTCAACATCTTCAAGTACTTTTTTGAATTTCACATCTTTTACGACTTTCCCATCTGCATAACGTACAGATACTTTGTCATTTCTTCCAATGTTTATCTTCTGAGGTCCTTCATCACGGACAGTAGTCGCTTGTCCACCTTGTGGACCTTGTTGCTTAGGTGCCGCTGCTGCTCCATAGCCTTGACCGGTAGGAGCATCATTTCTTCTTTCATATTTTACGTTTCTATTTGCATTACTTGGAGCTAATACTAATGTTTGTTCTTTCTGAGTTGATTCCTTTCCTTTATCATCTACAGATTTCACTTCTCTTTCTACTACTTGTGGGAAATATTTGAATGCAAAGTGAACAGTCTCTTCGTTTACTTCTTTTATAAAATCAACAAAAGTACTATACGCTTCTGTTTTGTATTCTAATAGAGGGTCTTTCTGACCATAAGAACGTAAGTGAATACCTTCTTTCAAATCATCCATAACTCTTAAGTGATCTTTCCATTTCTCGTCAATAGTACGCAGAGCAGCTACTTTTTCAAGCTGCTTCATAAATTCAGGTGAAGTCATTTCTTCTTTCTTAGTGTAGAATTCTTCTGCAGCAGTATGAATTTCTTTTACAAATTCATCTACTGTCATATTTTTGAACTGCTCATCAGTTATTTGAATATTTAAAAGTAGCTTAGCTCTTGCTGTATTCATTATCTTTTCAGCTACGTCTTCTTCTACTCCTACGAACTCTTCATACCAATCGTGAGCTAAATCTTCTACATATTCGAAAAATTCCCCTTTAAGTCGATCACCTCTTAATGCTTGTCTTCTACGAGTGTAAACTACATCACGTTGTTGATTCATTACGTCATCATAATCAATGAGACGTTTACGAACAGCAAAGTTATTTTCTTCTACTTTTTGTTGAGCTTTTTCTACAGATTTTGTAATCATGTTATGCTCAATAGCCTCACCTTCAGGAATTTTCAGTTTTTCCATTACTGTAGCGATTCTGTCACCACCAGCACCAAATAATCTGATTAGATTATCCTCTAGTGAGATATAGAATTGTGAGCTACCTGGGTCACCTTGACGACCGGCACGACCACGAAGCTGTCTATCTATTCGTCGTGAATCATGTCTCTCTGAACCAAGGATAGCCAATCCACCAGCTTCTTTCACTTCTGGGGTAATCTTAATATCAGTACCACGACCCGCCATATTAGTTGCGATTGTGATAGCTCCTTTCTTACCAGCATTAGCTACGATTTCAGCTTCTCTGGCATGTTGCTTGGCATTTAGTACATTATGATTTATTTTTCGTCTTTGTAATAGCTTGCTAAGTATCTCAGATACTTCTACGTTAGGTGTACCTACAAGTACAGCTTGTCCGTTATTTGTTAGCTTGACTACCTGATCAATTAAGGCATTATATTTTTCACGCTTAGTTTTGAAGATCAAATCATTAAGATCTTTTCTTTGAATAGGTACATTAGTAGGTATTACCACTACTTCCAATTTATATATTTTTTCAAATTCAGCTTCTTCAGTCTCTGCTGTACCCGTCATACCAGCAAGTTTGTTATACTGTCTATAGTAGTTCTGAAGTGTGATAGTAGCTAATGTCTGAGTATCTTTCTCTACTTTTACATTTTCTTTCGCTTCTATTGCTTGGTGAAGTCCTTCCGAATAGCGACGACCATCTAACACACGGCCAGTATGCTCATCTACAATCTGAACTTTACCATCTTGAACAACATAATCAACATCAACTTCATAGAGTGAGTATGCTCTTAGTAGTTGTTGTATAGTATGAACTTTATCACTTCTATCAGAATAAACTCTATTTATTTCAACAATTTTCTTTTGTTTTTCTTCTTCTGATATCTCTTTATTACCCTCGATTTCACTCATTTGAGCAGTAATGTCAGGAAGCAAATATGTATCTTTATCTTCGAGATTCGCAGTTAATAATTGTCTTCCTTTTTCTTGTATATCAATACCATGATTTTTTTCATCTATAGTATAGTAAAGATTATCATCGATTTCACGCATCATCTGACCTTGGTCACGCATGTGATCCATCTCTGTCTGATGTTTTAGTTTTTGGATCTCTGGATCCTGCATCATTTTCATTAATCTTTTATGCTTAGGTAACCCTCGCGATGCCTTTAGCATTAGTAAGCCAGCCGCCTCTCTATCTTCCTTTTTATCGGATTTCAATAGCTCGCTAGCATCTTTTAGATAATTATTTACAAGCTTAGTTTGTTCGTTTACCAATTGACTGACTTTTGGCTTAAGCTCGTCGAATATCTGATCTCCTTTCCCAACGGGTCCCGAAATAATCAATGGTGTACGTGCCTCATCAACTAATACCGAGTCAATCTCATCGACTATAGAGAACCAATGTCCTCTTTGTACCATGTGATCTTGATCAACAACCATATTGTCTCTAAGGTAGTCAAAACCAAATTCATTATTAGTACCATAAGTTATATCTCTTTGATACAATTCCTTTCTTTGGGCATTATTCATCTTTGCTTCGATAGCACCAACTGTAATACCTAAGAAATCAAATACTGGTTTCATCCACTCACAATCACGCTTAGCAAGATAATCATTCACAGTTACTAAGTGAAGTCCTTTACCAGAAAGAGCATTCAAGTACATAGGCATAATAGATACTAGAGTTTTACCTTCACCTGTCTGCATTTCTGCTATCTTTCCTTGATGTATTACTATAGCACCAATTAGCTGTACGTCGTAAGGAATCATATTCCAAACATTCTTATTGCCAACATATTCATAGCTAAATTGACTTTCAGTTAATCTGCGACATACATCTTTGACGACCGCATAAGCTTCTGGAAGAATTTCGTCTAATACTTCTTCAGTTGTTTCGAATATATCTTTGTCAATTTGTTTAATTTCATCGTAGAAATCCTGAACTTCAGTATGAGTATAAGAATTTTCTACTAGGTTTGTTTCTATTTGTTTCTTTTGATCTTCCAAATCTTTGATTGCAGCATTTATCTTCTGCTTGAACTCGTCTGTTTTTGCTTTTATCTCATCGTCTGTTTTAGATTTGAGAGTGGCATATATTTCGTTAATTTGGTCAACGATTGGATTAATCTTTTTAATATCTTTGTCGGATTTTTTTCCACCGAAAGC
>JAUHXN010000160.1 GCA_030426865.1 bacterium
CATATCTCTGATAACAATTGCATGTGACCCATCAACTTCCATTACCATAGCACGTTTTTTGATTGCACCAACACCCATAATCGCAACTTGTGGTTGATTAATAACAGGAGTTCCGAATAGTGTTCCAAAAGTTCCTACGTTAGTCATAGTAATAGTACCACCTTGGATATCGTCTGGCTGTAATTGTTTTGTTCTCGCTCTGTGAGCCAAATCATTTACAGATCTTTGTAATCCTGTCAGACCATAATTATCAGCATTTTTGATAACTGGTACTATTAGGTTACCATCAGGAAGAGCAGTAGCAAAACCTAAATTCAATCTATTATGTTTGATTATATTTTTGCCATCTACACTTACATTAACCATTGGGAATTGCTTAATAGCATCCACTACAGCTTTTATAAAGAAAGGAGTATAAGTTAATTTCATTCCTTCTCTTTGTAAGAATTCGTTCTTCGTTTTTTCTCTATAGTTAACTATTCCAGTTACATCTACTTCAGCAACACTAGTTACGTGTGCAGATGTTTGTTTAGAACGTACCATGTGATCAGAAATTAACTGACGCATTCTGTCCATTGGTATAATTTCTGAATCTCCACCACTAAAGCCCGGAGCCGAAGCAGCTGAAGGAGCATTTGACACTGGTGCAGAAGCAGGCTGTTGCTGAACCTGGGCAGGAGCCGGAGCCGGAGCCGGTCTGCTTACTCTATTTGAAATATAATTTTCTAAATCTTCTTTAGTAATTCTTCCTTCTAAACCAGAACCATTTAAGTTCATAAGCTCTTCTAGAGAGATATTATTATCTTTTGCCAATGCCCTAACTAGAGGTGAGAAGAACTTACCATCTTGTTTACGTGGAATATCAAATGTTGTGCCTTGTACTTGAGGAGCACTTTGTTGAACAGTAGTTTGTGCAGCTGGTTGAGAAGCAGCAGCTTGTTGTGTTTGAGCCGGCGCTTGTTGAGCTGGTTTAGTAGCAGCTGGCTTTTTAGCACCACCACTAGTAGCTATTTTACCTATTACTGACCCAACTTCTACTGTTTCTTCTTCTTGAACTAATATTTTATACAATACACCAGCAACAGGAGATGGAACTTCTGTATCTACTTTGTCAGTAGATATTTCTAATATCATCTCATCTCTTTCAATTGTATCACCTTCATTTTTCAACCATTTTGTGATTGTACCTTCTTGAAGTGATTCACCCATTTTAGGCATAACCAAATCTTGCATTTCACCTGCATCGTCTGAATTATCTTCTTCTGGTGCAGATTGTTGAGGTTCATCAGCAGGAGCCTCTTGTGCTGCTGGTTCAGGAGTACTTGAAGATGCTGCAGAAGCATCAGTTTCAATCTCTGCTATTTTGTTACCTACTTCAACTACTTCTTCTTCTTGAGCTAATATTTTTGTTAAAATTCCAGATTGAGGAGATGGAACTTCTGTATCTACTTTGTCAGTAGATATTTCTAATATCATCTCATCTCTTTCGATTTTGTCGCCTTCTTTTTTCAACCATTTTATGATTGTACCTTCTTGTAACGACTCACCCATTTTGGGCATTACTACATCAACTTTCATTTAAAATGACTCCCGTAAATGTCTTTTTCTTTTTTGTGGTTTTACTAATTATGCAAAATAATCAAAATTAAAAATTAAAGCAAAGTATAAACTTGATTCTATGCCACTTTAGGGCATATCGAATATATTCGGCTCATATTGTTTGTTCAGAATAATTGTTTCTAGATCTAGACTAGTGTACTTTCTACCTCCGACATACGTCGCATAGCTAAATGGAATCATTAGACCATCAACTTCCTTGTATTTGGCAAACTTATTAATGAATGTTACTGGTGCTCCACCGCTAAGGGTTTGAGTTTCAATTATTTCAATTAAGTTAGTTTCATTATTTAGATAAACTGTTGATCTAGGTCCATCTTCACCATCAATTTTTGTTTGCAATTCTAATTTCTTGTATTCAGAACTATCTTTTTTAACAACTCCTTTATAAGTAAGTTCTGCTCCTTTCTTTTTGTAATTATTGAAAGGTCCTAATACTAATGCTTTCTGTCCTAACAACTGAGCAACTTCTTGCTCTGTCATTTTAGTAGGATTTACAATGCCCCTAGGAGGAATCTGATGCCAACCTGTAGTATCGTTGCTAACAGCTTGTACAATAGCAAAAGTATCGATTACAGTTTTAACCTTTATTTTATTTGGAGCAACATAGATAAATTGGAACTCACCGGGTGGGTTTTCACCTAATTGTGAATTACCAATTAAATGCCAAGATTTAATAGATTCGAATTTAGCTCTACCGCCTAATCCTTCATAATACATATCCAATACTTCTTCTACCGTTTGTGCATTCAATGAGAATGCTACTAGAAAGACAGAAGCTATATAAACTAATTTACTAATCATACTTATACTATTGATTTATTTGATCTAATTTTAATTGAAACTCTCTGAATTCTCTTTTACTCAAACCTATTTCGTCCAAATCTAAATCTTCTACTTTTTGACCTTCAAGCAATTTTTTCATTGCATTCAATTCTGGTTTCGAAAAATTAGCAGAATTAAGACTATAATCTTCGAATGCCTGCCAAGCGTGAGGTACTATTTCTTTTACTATACCAGCTAGCGCTTCTCCGTAAACTCTTATCTCATATTGGGCATGAGAATCAATACGTAAACGTAAGAAATGGAATAAATTGTGCAAATCAATTTTCCAATACCACTCAGTATAGTTAGAAAGGGGTAGATTAATACGAGCTAATTCTCTTGCTAAGTCTTCTCCTAACAGAGTTTCATACTCATTATATAACTCTTTCTGGACGTTGCCTAATTTTTCTTGTATAGCTTTCGCTTTCTCGTTTGAAAAAGTCTCTTCGCTTCTACCTTGCTTATTAATCTCACTTTGAGGACGGATTTGATCTAAATCTGGCAAATAGAAATCGTCTTTCATTATCGAATAACGACCACTATACTCATTAACGTTTGCTGTTCTGTGACGAATCCACTGCCTAGCTATGAAAATAGGTAGTTTGATATGGAATTTGAATTCTACCATTTCGAAAGGTGTCGTGTGTTTATGTCTCATCAAATAGCGGATTAGTCCCCTATCTTCATTAACAGTTTTCGTTCCAGCTCCATAAGAGACTCTCGCCGCTTGTACTATCGAGCCATCATCTCCCATCACATCTACTAATCTTACAAAGCCATGATCAAGGCATTTTATTTCTTTACCAATTAAATTTTCTTTGTTCATCTATTCTGTCTTTATTTGTATGTTACTTTTGTTTTGAATTTTTTCATAATTTTTGAAGCAACTTCTTTTACTTCATTTTCATCTTCGAATCCCCAAAGCATAACTCTATAAACTGGCTCATTGCCTATCAAGTAGTTATCATAATAGGTATGGTATCCTCTTTTACTCCATTTCTCAGAGGAGGTAAGAGCTTCTTCTTCTGTCCAAACTTGCTCTACTACTATCTCGAAAGGAGATGCTTTAGATGGATTAATCCATTTAAGTTCAACCCTACGGTTAAAATTGTTTTGCCACGGAGTTTGTCCTAGTATATATAATGGTTTCGAAAACCCTTCAGAACCTGTTAAAATCTGGTTCTCGTTCACTCCTTTCGCTACCATCAGTTCTTTTACATTATTTGCCCTAATATCTGATATTTCAACATCAAATTCCTTTGATCCTTCATCATCGCTGTGTCCGATCAACTTAACTCTATAACTAGGATTACTCTTCAATACATTAGAAAGCTCAATTATTCCATCTTCATAATCACTCTCTATTTCAGCACTTTTCTGTTCAAAAATTGCTACAGACTGATAATACGAATGAAACTCACTTTTTGTTGGGTTTAAAACTAAGCCGTCTTCAATTGTCTTATCACCATATTTCAAAATCAACTTACCATAGGCATCTGCACATTCATTTTCATTATTATCAAAATCAAGAGTCACAGAGTAATGATTGTTTAGTGCAAAGTCCATCTCTTTCAATATATGTTCTACTACATGCGAACTATCAGAATGAACTGTATATATTTTACCACCAGTTGAATTTGCAATTTTTTGAAGTGTATAAGAGTTAAATGCATCACCTACGGCTATAACAAAGATTGGGATTCCGAAGTTCTGTGCTGCATTGATTATATCATCGGGACTATAAATCAGAGATGAATTGTCTTCGCTATAAGTGATTATTATAATTGCCTTATTTTTATCTTTAGATACTTGAGCCGTAAAATCTACTAAATTGTTATATACAGCTTTGTAAAGTCCAGACAACCCACTAGGTTTCGGAATATCATACCCTTTGAAGGAATTGTAGAATTCATTTTGAGGTTGTAAAGATAAATACTCAGTATAATTATGATTAAAATAAGAGAACATTAATCTATCATCAGAGCTTAATGTCTCTGTAAAATTAAGAACTCTCTCCAATAACGGGAAATTGAATTCTGCAACTGACGAATTGTCAAATATTATAGAGTAATCAGTTCCATCAGATTTATGTACTTCTTGTATTTGAAGGTCTCCAGCCGAATTGGAGCTTTTTTTACACTTTTGAATAAATGACAAATCTACTACTTCTGAATTCAATCCATTTATAAAATTACCATTTTCATCAAGTATAATAGTTTTTAAATCTAATACTTTTTCATTCTTTGTAGATTGCATTATCTTGATTCTTACAGGCGCGGCCTCTGGTCCTATGGCTCCATTTATAAATTCTGAGTTCGTACTATTAGGTACATACGCAGGAATATCAGTTGTAGGTTTAGAATTATTTATATCTGGTTTTTCTAAATCTAGTTTTTCTTCTTTATTGACAACATCTACTGTCCATTTGTACGCAACTGTATCTGACTCATGGAACGCAGTTATCTTATATTCTTTAGTAGAATTGGGAGACACTTTGGCGCTGTCAATTGCATTGTAGAGTTTGTCATATTGGTCAACCTTCACATTAGTTGCATTAGCAAAATCCCACTCCATAGTGGCTATTTCGCCTTGACTAATCTGGCTATACCCTTTAAATTTGTTCGATGATATCGGCTTTGATGAAGTACAAGCGTAAAACACACTAGCCAACATTAATAATAAAATGATTCTAATTATATTCACTTATATTTACTTAGCATAATTGTTAAAGTAAAAAATCAAAATAATAATATTATCTAAGAAATGAAATTTTATTTGATAAATAGTTAGTTATATTAAATAATATTAACATAATTTTTATACTTTAAGTAGTAATACTTATGTACATTATATGACAATATTCCTTAATATTGTAAATATTTTTATAACAATTTTGGTAAAACAATGAAGTCATTCAAAATGCTTCTTTTAGCTTTATTTGCTACAACAAGTCTATTATTTTCTCAAAATGATAAACCTGAGAGACCTGAAAAATATAGATTAGGTATTGATTTGGGTTTAAACTATAATTTCGCTGCCTTAGGTTATCAAACATTTGTCCCAGTTGGTACTCATTTCCATACTTTTACGGCAAATGATGGAACTGGTTTGGGTGGATATATTGGGCTAAGAGCAGAATATATATCAACTAGTTGGTGGGGTTTAGGTCTTCAGATTGGTTATGATAACAGAGGGTCATTGGTAACAGATGAATCTTTAGATAACAAGCCAGAGTTTGACATATATAACTCTTATTTGAATATAGCGCCATATTTCAAGTTTAATGAATTGTTATTCAAAAACTCTAGTGTATATGTAGGACCGGTTATAGCAATGAAAATGGCTGGTGAATATGACTATGATTCTAAAATAGCAGGTACTACTCCGTTAATGGCTGTAGAAGCTACTGAACTAAAAGACCTGACTCTAGGTGCTCAAGTTGGTTTTAACTTTGATATCCGTGTTGCTCCCGTTGGTCCAAGTCAAGTATTCGTATTATCTCCTTTTATCGAAGGATCTTGGTTGATGGGTCAAAAGTCTCCTACATTTGATGTAGAACAAGATGGTTTCGATGATACTTGGTCAACAATTACAGCTAGATTAGGTGTAACCGGAGCTATTGACTTCATTCCTAATTTGAATTCTGCAAGTACTGGTGGTCAATACGCAACTGTATTACCTCCTTACGAAGGTAAAGTAATTCAAAGGGTAGTAGAAGAGTCATTCCCACTTATTCCTTATGTATTCTTTGATGGTTCTAAGCAAAACATTCCTTCTAGATATAATTTATTAACTCAAGCAAATGCTGGTTCATTTGATAAAGCAGATGCTCTTGATTTGACAAATAATAAAGAACTAAATGGTGAAACTGCAACAAACAAAAAACTTGCAGTGTACCACAACATTCTAAACATCTATGCTCAAGAAATGAAAGATGATAGTGATTTGAATGTTGAATTAATCGGTTCTGCACCAAAAAGCAACGATGGCGCAATACTTGCGAACAATGTAAAAGATTATCTAGTGAATATACACGGTATAGATGCTGGTAGAATAACTACTAAAGGTCAACAAATGCCACGTATCCCATCTGGTAGTTCTGCAACACCTGTAAATGATAGACCATTGGCTGATGCTGAAAATAGAAGAGTAGAATTCGTGTTCAACAAGCCAGAGATT
>JAUHXN010000161.1 GCA_030426865.1 bacterium
AAAGGAAGATTTCAAAACAACTCCTTATACTCTTGTATTGCCTAGTAATCTGCCCCCTGCTATTTTACCAGCTGACAACCCACTAACTTATGAGGGAATCGCTTTAGGTAAGGCACTTTTCTTCGAGAAAATGATGTCTAAAGATGGTACTATTTCTTGTGGTTCATGCCATAACCAAGGCAATGCATTTACTGATAATGATAAGAAATTTTCTGAAGGAATAGAAGGTAAAATAGGTGATAGGAATTCTATGCCTATATTCAATATGTTCTATCATACTAAAGGCTTTTTCTGGGATGGACGTGCAAAGTTACTCAGGGATCAATCTTTAGGTCCAATAGAAAATCCATTAGAGATGGGGGAAACATTAGAAAATGTTGTAAATAAATTGCAAGCTGAATCTAAGTATCGCAAACTTTTTTATAAAGCCTTTGGTGACTCCTCTGTGAATAGTATGAAAATGAGTTTGGCAATGGAACAATTTATGTTGACATTTGTTTCTGGTGATTCCAAATTCGACAAAGTCGAAAGAGGTGAGGCTACTTATACGGACTCTGAACAAAGAGGTAAAGAATTATTTTTCACTGAATTTGAAACAAGTGGAGATGCACGTGGTGCTGACTGTTTCCATTGTCACGCAACAGCTGATTTCTCTAATCATGAATTTATGAATAATGGATTAGATGAGGAGTCAGAATTTACAGATTTAGGCAGAGCTAAGTTTACTGAAAGACCAACTGATAACGCTAAATTTAAAACTCCTTCATTGAGAAATATTGCTGTCTCAGGACCATATATGCATGATGGTCGTTTTGCTACATTAGAAGAAGTAATAGAACACTACAATAGTGGAATAAAAGAATCATCGACTTTAGATGTGAATATACATGGAATCAAAGATGGAATGAACCTAACAGAACAAGAAAAGCAAGACTTAGTTGCTTTCCTTAAAACCTTGACGGATGATGTATATCTTACAAACACAGAATATAAAGAAAATAACTAACAATTTAAAATGGTTACAATTATGAAAAAATTAATAATCGCTTTAGTACTCGTACTTTGCACAAGTTCTGGAATGGCAACAGAAATAAATTTAGTAATAAATCACAATGTAGATGGGACTCCATTTAAACTAAATACAGAATATCTTAACGCAGATGGTGTTAAATATAAAATTACAAGGTTAGAATACTATATGTGTTTGTTTGAAATAGATGGCCAATTGCTAGAAGGTAAATACATTCTTGGTAATGGAAATATTTCTAATTATTATCTGGGTAATCTAGATGTAGAGGAAATAAGTAAAGTGAAAGTATCATTTGGGGTAGAAAAACAAGAAAATATTGGAAAGGATCCAAACCGATTTGATCTCTTACATCCTTTAGCTCCTAAGAATCCATCTATGCACTGGGGTTGGAATGCTGGATATAGATTCTGGGCAATAGAAGGAGTGTCTGACCCTGATGGTGATGGACAATATGATAAATCATTTCAATATCATATTCTTGGTGATGAATCATTCAGAAGTTTATCGTTTGACTTGAATACAGTTAAAACAGATGGGGCATTAAATGTAGAAATCGATTTTAATCTACAAAAATTATTAGCACCTATTAATATGACTCAATTCGGTATATTCCATGACTTTTATAATAACTCAAAAGAGATTAGAGATTTAGTTGATAATATTACTACATCTGGAGCTTTAACTAGTAGAACTACAAGTTCGGTTGAATCTGTAAACAAGAGTATAGATATATCTCCTAACCCTTCATCAAATTATCTGAATGTTGATTCCAAGTTTATAAATTCTAATTACAAAATTATTTCAATGAACGGTTCAACAACACAAACAGGTATTATTAATGGTAACAGAATCGAGATAAAAGATCTAACAACTGGTACATTCATAATTATGATAAAAGACAGAATTGGGAATATCAATACAGCCAAGTTTCTTAAACAATAAATTATCTGCTTGATATTTATAATAAATACCGTTATCAAGTAAAATCCTCGTCTGTTAATAGGTGGGGATTTTTATTTTAAAATACTTTTTAAATTAGTTATTTCATGCCAACCAAATTTTTGGGCACAACTTTCTTACCTCTCTGGATTTGAGTACACAGTCTTTTTAAGCAATTTACATAGCCAGAGTAACCTAGTTAGCGTAGTATCACAATTAACATAATTAACATATACTATTTAAACTAACATAAACTTATATAGATAATTAATACATCATATTAACTAATCTAATTTAAGCTATAAACACACTCTATTGACATTTAATTAATACATCTATACTTATACTATAATCATAATAGAATTGAAGTAGAGAGCAATAGAAAGAGAGAAAAGAATAACTATACACACTATTGTCAAGTTCGGACTAAGATGTGAAGTAATCTAGGTATGTTAAGTATCCACTTTACGAAGGAAACGTAAACGAATAATTATACATACTGCTTTATAAGATCACATACATTCCAATCTTTCTAAATTAAAGTCTTGCTATATAAATTGTCAAAGTAACATCTCTAATCAAACTAAGAGTTATTGATATATTCATAAAAAGGTCTATATCAATTTGCTCAAAAGAAACCATCTGCCTCTCACGCGTAGGGAACAAAGAAACGATGGAATTTAATTAGTCGTAAAGTCACTTCATGGTATCGAGCACATGACCAATAACTAACTAAACATCGTAACCGTAGTGACCTTTCATTTAAACTATGACTAATCCATTTCAAATCATATCTACTCGTGTATAAATTAATATACCGCCACTAAGCCAAAGCCGTCTTTTTCAGTTGAATATCACTAGCTATTACATATCATCCGTCGAGCCACGTTGCTGTATAAGTTACAAATAGCATTGCGTGGTTCACTAGTGAGTGATTTTTCTTAAGAACATTACAATCTTTTAGAGTATTCCTTAATACTCAAGGGCAGATTATCAGGTGTTTGCGAAAATTAATCTCTTATGGCAATCGCGTACCTTGGAAACCGTATATGTCTCTTGATTCGTCCGTTTTACTAGAAACCTATCATCCAAGCTTAAATGATAAGCACTAGAACCTAATCTTACTTCTGTGTTCATATGGTAGCTCCTTAAGCTATAAAGCTAGCATATGTTCTTTAGCATACACGTAGTTTTTTATTTTCACCCGCTAAAGTAATAGATGAATGGAAAAAACGCTGTTTGAAAATAACCATGAAAAACAAATATTTTGTAAAAAATGTTAGTTCTCTATTAATATAGAGTATGAAAAAAATAAAAAGATAGGGCTAAATCACATTTTCTGTGAAATAATTGAAAATAAATTCGATTCTTTGTGAAAATAGTTCATTTTTAGAGATAATTCCGTCTATAGATTATATATCTGTGTCCAAATTTTTCATAATTATAAAGCGAATTAATAAGTAGTTTATATTCTGATTATACACAAATCGAATATATAGCGCCGTAGGGACGTTATAATTCATTTCACGATGAAATACATGTAATTGGGGTTTAAATTGCAGACAGGGGTATATATGAGCTTTATTTGTGCGTTTAAAATCCATTTCATATAATACTAATTGTATTATTGATTGAATTACCTACATTAAAGTCGGATCATGCTATAAATTAGCACGTAACTGATCAATTAAGTCCTCTTAAAATTTTATTCTACTTAGAACTGCTTGGCTTATAGACTGTCTATAGTATTTTTGAATATTGTTACATCTGTGTAATGAAAAAGGTGATATTAATCAAATACATACGATATCATTTAAATATTATGTAATTATTTCACTAACTATTTTAACTAATTTTTCGTAATATTGTGAATTGTGATTCATCTGTGTAGATGATATTGCTATGTAAATAAAAAAAGTAAATGAGAATCTTTTCTCTGGAAATCCTGAAATCGCCACATTTCATTTGTACATTTTCCAAAGAACAGATACCTCCATATCTAATATGGTGTGTGTCTGCGCTTTTGTCTATGAAATGTACAGCTCGTGGCGAGTTCAGGATTAATAGGCAGGTAAGGGCACACATATTATAATAGTGGTTCCATCCTTCGTTTAACTCCTTTAGAAAAGATACTCCATTAGTATTTTTTTAACCAAATAGGAGTGTTCACCATGAACATAATAAATCTAGATTCGTCAATCGGCATTTCCAATTCTACCAAGTCACTTGTTGAAGTTATTACTAAAACTGTTGACCTTAAAAACAAAACGCTGTTTCTGAAGAATTTCAATTTGAAAGAATCTTTAAAGCAAGTACCAATCATACTAGTTAGTGAAGATACTTTCCTAGCTTATATCAAAGATAATATTTCAGTTGATGAAATTAAGCAATTTGGATTTCTTGATAATGATTACGATGCCACACCACGTCTATCACATTTTGCAATACCTGCTACTGCATACATATTTAATTCAAATACAGATGCTGTGTTAATATGCCCAGAACGTATAGAAAAATGTTTCTCTGCAAATGAAATTGATGATATAACAGCATCTGCTATTTTATATGGTCTCGCTAAATATGCTGTAAATAAATATGATAAGTCAGATATAGATGTATTCTTTTCAAACCAAGAAAACCTAAGTAACGCTATATTGATACTTTATCTTCGTATTTCAAATGAAAATCTATATAAAAAAGTAATTCAGTATATCTATAATAATGAGGATCATTATTTACAAGCTATTAATATACAAGAGGAAGAGTTTCAAAATTATCAAATCAGAGAGAAACATGATATATCTACAAATGGTATAATTAGGTTGTCGGGTCTGTTTGATCATTTAGATTTATTGGATAAAAGTGAAGAAGCAAAGAAGCAAAATAAAACAGAGTGGGAGACAATTAAAAGCAAAGCGGTCAGAGTTTCCAATGGTGAATGGTTATCATTTAATAAATTGAACAGGAATATTGTTGCTGAAGTATTTTGCTATTATCTAGATTCTAAACAAATAGAGATAGAAGAAAATGGATCTAATAAATCACATATGATTGCGAACATCCAATATTTTGATTTGCAGCTTTTCTATGAACTGTTTAAAGTAACTCATGTATATGGTATAGAAAATGGATATAGTGAAGAGGCAAGCTCAATAGGTAAAATTGCAATTCAACGTGAGTTTAGATATTTAGAGAAAAATGAAAGGTAAACTCAAAAATATATTAGAAAATACGTACCATACGGATGTTGGATTAATTTGTATTGATAACGCTTCATCTGGTTTTTCAGACTATCAGATGAAGCAACGTATTAAACATACTAAGCTAAATTTAGAATATTCTGGATATGAATATACTACATTAGTTGTTAAACTAACCGCTAGCGATAATGAGTCTGCTACAGTTTTTTTAGTAGTGGATAGTAAGAATGATCAAATGTTGAGAGAAAAGCTTCTTAAGCTAGCTATGTATATTAAAATACTATCAATTTGTTGGATTTCTGCAAATTCACATGAGATACAAACTATTTCAGTAAATGATACATCATCTAAAATCGTATCGGCACCATTTGATTTCGTGAATTCTAATGAACTATCTATAGATATTAATGGAGTAAGGTTGCTATTATCATTGGATCTTATAGTGGATATACCAAGAAATTATTTCAACAGGACAAACTATTTAGGAAAATTAGGAATTGCTTCAGGTGCGAAGGGCAAATGGGAAAGGATAGTAATTAAATAATAATCAATTAGGTACTAAAATGAGTAAAGTTATTTGGGAAGAAATAGATAATCTTGAGCTTTATAGTATAAAAATTACGTGTGAAATTAAAAATGAAACTAAAACACAAGGAATACTACAGAGTATTTCATTATATTCTAATGGAAAAGACATAGAAGCTAATGCGGTATTTGAACCATTTGGTCAACCAGCTAATTATCAAGTATTAGATTTTAAAATGCTGAAGATAGTTAATATAGAAGAAGTTGATTGATTTAATCTAAATTCGTATTGTCACTGAATATATTATTTTAGATATATAGTATATAAAATAATAAAATTCTTATGTTAAATAATATTACAGTAGATCAAGATAGCTTTATAAATATCGTAAAAGAAGAATACGAATTACTTATTACGGATGCAATTAAGAATTCACAATTAGAATTCACTAGCCAATTACTTTACGATGAGATATTAGAATTCTCTTCAATCGTACAGCAGCATGTAAGGACATTAAAAAGAAGAATGAATGATTTAAAGAGAATCTGTGCGAGTTCACATAAAGAAGGTAAAGAAAAGGCTAATCAAATATCTGATCTTGAGTTATACATAACAGAATTAGAGACTATGGTAAATGACCTTATGCGATTGATGTCTCAACAATATTAATCATTTTATTTGTTCAACAAAATGATTTGAAAGTGAACTACGCGATATGATATATTTTATATGTGTCAGACTATATTTACTGAAGCTGTTTTTTATAATATTTTTGTAAAGTGCAGCTTCAGATTTTGGTCCATAAACTATACCTACAAGTGCATCTGTTATATCAAGGTAATTAGTTTTATTATTATTCACAAGAATTCTA
>JAUHXN010000162.1 GCA_030426865.1 bacterium
ACACATGAAACATCAGAAGGTATATGAGTTTCTTTATGCCAAATTTCAACAGATTCAGCACCTACATTTTTCGATGTTGCATAAAGTGCATCGTGATCACAATTTGAACCCGGAAATACTATAACACCAAATTTCATTTTATGCCTGCTCTAATATTTCAATTTCATAATCTTCAACTATAGGGTTAGCTATAATTTTCTCACAAGCATCACGAACAAATTCTTCCGCTTGACCATCATTTTGAGCTGTAATATCAAGTTCCACATATTTCCCAATCCTTACGTTTTCCATTATGTCGTAATCCATAGAGTGTAGTGCTTGTTCAACTGCTTTACCTTGTACATCTAAGATGCCTTTTCTAAGAGTTATTTTAATCTTTGCTTTATAGGTATTCATTTATATTATGACCCACTTTTTAATAAATTAGTTTAATCGATATCATATTGTTGTGAAAAAGAATCATCACCTTCATCACTTAGATCCTCTTCTGGAATTCTCTTACTAAGTACCCAATGTAAAAAGTGCTTAATAGAGCTAAATATTATCCAAAAAAACATTACAGGAAATAAATGTTCTCCCTCGCTCAAAATTACTAATATTATAGATATTACGAATATTATGAGGAAAAATGGTTTTTCTTTGAAGTATTTCTTCGTTGGTCTTGGCATATTATCAAACTTAATGTTTGAAACCATAACCAATGATACTATTGCTGGTACTATATAATTTAAATAGATGACCGTTTGAGGGTCATACTTGCCAGATTGCTGAATGAAAACTATATATGATACGATTACTAGTGCAGCAGAGGGGATAGGTAATCCTATAAAGTAGGATTTATCTTCCAAACTCGTAAGAGTCACATTGAATCTAGCAAGTCTAGTGGCACCTGCTAATGCAGGGAAAGAAGCGAAAAGTATCCCTAACTCGCCACTTGTCGAAAAAGCAGCTTGATATAGCATATATGAAGGAGCTAATCCAAAAGTTACTGTATCACATAACGAATCTAACTCTACACCAAATTCGCTTGCCGCATTTACCAATCTAGCTGTTATCCCATCAAACATATCAAAAAATGCACCTAACAGTATAAACATAGCTGCTTGCGTATAGTCTCCATTAGAAGAATATATTATAGATACAAATCCTGAAAATAGATTCGCTAGTGTGAGTAGATTGGGTACTATTGACCTTGTAAGTCTTATTGCCATTAATTTGTTTTATTTAGTTTTGCTATAATTGTTTCACCAGCAACGACTCTGTCACCGATTTTTACTAATATTTCAGCGTCTGGTTCCAAAGCAATATCCATTCTAGAACCAAATTTCATCATTCCAATTTTATCACCAACTTGAATAGAATCACCTACCTTTAACTCGCAAACTATTCTTCGAGCAACTAATCCAACTATTTGTTTATAGAAAACTTTTCCATATTTATTTTTAACACCTATTCGACTATGCTCATTTTTTTCAGATGATTTCGGGTGATATGCAACTAAATAATCGCCTGGAACATATTCGTAGAATTCTACCACTCCACTAACTGGAGTTCTATTTACGTGAACATCAATTGGAGAGAGGAATATACTCACTCTTTTCGATTCACCTTTTATATAATGTCGTTCATTCTCAACTTCCATCTGAACTATTTTACCATCAGCTGGCGAAATCACTATTGACTCATCTGCTAATGCTTCGGGTGGTATTGTTCTATCTGGATCACGAAAAAACCATAAAGTGAATAAAGCGAAAACTAATCCTAAACTTATGAATGAGTAAGTTAGAATCTTATTTTCCACAAAGTATCCTGATATTAGCAATACTGCCGCAATACCAAGCATTATGAGGATGTTATCTGTACCGTATCTTGTTAGCAACTTATTTACTTTTTATTAATTTAAAATTATATATTTGTAAGTCTTTGATGTTTTGTAACTGTCAAAGTTCAAAAATAGAAAATAATTTAGACTTATTAATTGATTGAGCAAAAAATGAATTTTACTGTTAACTTAAATGAATTCCAAGAAGCTGTAAATAAAACACTTCCTGCTATTCCACCTAAATCAACTTTACCTGTATTAGAACATCTAAAGTTTGAACTTAATGATAATTTATTAGAAATTATATCTACAGACCAAGAAATAACGATAAAAACGCAATTAAATGTAGAAAATGCTACTTCTGGTAAAGTATTAGTTCCTGGTAGAAAGTTAAATGATATTTTGAAAGCTTTGGGAAAAACTGAAAAAATTACTTTCAACTCTAATACAGATAATTTCGAAATTGATCTTATTACAGATTTTGGTGCTTATAAGATGAAAGGACTTAATAACGATGAATATATTGAATTACCAGAATTATTCGAATCTAATGTAGATGTTTCTGATAGTTCAGTAATCGATAGTGCCTTACTTCCTAAAGAAGATATTATAAGATTAGCTGACAAAACAGCATTTGCTGTATCAAATGATGATTTCAGACCTGCTATGACTGGTGTTTTATTCCAATTTAGAGGACAGTTTTTAAATGCTGTTTCAACAGATAGTTATAGATTAGTAAAGTCAACATTTAATACTGAATCTGGTGAATTACCTGATGAACTTGATATAATTATACCATCAAGAACAATGGATATATTAAAAAAAGCTGATGACGCAGTACATTTTTCATTTATAAAAAATAATGATAAAGTAACTCATATCAAGTTTAAAGTTGGTTCTACTATATATATATCTAGAATTATAGATGAAAAATTTCCTCCTTATGAGTCAGTAATTCCGTCAAATAATAATATATTTCTTTCAGTTAATAAGAATCAGCTTCAATCTGCAATAAAGAGAGTTGCTATATTTGCAAATGACATAACTAAACAAATTAGAGTTAAAATAGACCCGAATGAAATGACGCTTACAGCTCAAGATATTGATTCAGGTACTAAAGCTGATGAAAAAATTGCATGTTCTTTAGAAGGAGAACCAGTTGAAATTGGGTTTAACTATAAGTTTTTAGATGAAGCTATCAGTCACATTAATAGTTCATCAGAGGGAGAGATTGTTTTCTCTTTGTCCGAGTCAAATAAACCTGCTCTTTTGATGCCTGAAAAAGGTTCTAAGGAACTATTAATGCTAATAATGCCTGTTAGGTTAAATAATTAGAATTACTTAAATCATTCAAAAGGGTAGGCATAATTGAATTATAGCTTACCCTTTTTTTATTTTTATGAGATTAGATTCAATATACTTTCTTAATATTAGAAATCATAAACAAACTGAATTATATTTTAGTAAGCATATTAATGTTTTCTATGGGCTAAATGGTGCAGGTAAAACATCTATTCTTGAAGCAATTTCAATTGCAGCTATATCTAAGAGTTTTCAAAGTACTCCCGAAAATTCACTGATAAACTTCGAAGACAATTTATTTCTTTCAAGAGTTAATTCTATTAGGGATAGAGGTACTGATTTTTCAGTTGAAGTAAAGAAAGAAGCAGGATCTAGAAAGATCATTTCTTCTTCCTTTATGGAGAATATGAAGCCGAAAGATTTAATAGGGTCTATCCCTATAATTATACTATCACCTGATTATAAAGAAATAACTGCAGGATCACCTGAAAATAGAAGAAGATTTATAAATACTACTATTTCACAAATTAGTAATAACTATCTTAATAACTTATATTCTTACAGAAGGGTTCTTAAACAACGAAATAACCTTTTTAATAAATTGAAAAAAGAAAGATACATTGATAAATCAGAATTAAATATATGGACTGAAAAATTAATAGATTATGGTACTAAAATAATTTTAAAAAGAGCGGAATTCATAAGTGATTTCGAACAATATTATTTAAATAATTATGAGAAAGTTTCTGACAAAAAGGAAGAAGTAAATATCCGCTATATGCCTTACGGGTTTGAGGATATAGATTATAAACATTTAAACGAAAATACAATTCATCAACGTTTGTGTAAATTACGAGATGAAAAAAGAAATGGGGAATTGAATAGATATACTACACTGTTCGGGCCTCAAAAAGATGACTTAATATTGTCAATAAATAATGCTCCTGTAAAAGAAGCTGCTTCTCAAGGTCAACATAAGACAGTTTTAATTAGCTTAAAATTAGCAGAATTTGATTACATGAAGCAGAAGCTAAACGAAACACCAATAGTATTATTAGATGACATATTCTCAGAGTTAGATGCTAAAAGAACTGAACTTGTAATACAAACTATATTATCTAATCTAGCACAGGCTTTTATAACAATCACTGAAGATGATAAAATTAAGAAAATTATGAAACCATCGGAAGATTGTTATTATTTTTATGTGAATGAAGGAAAAGTTGAGAAAATGGATGAGGAAAATTAAATGGGATTAGATAGAGAGCCTCAAAAATTAAATAGTTTGATGGATTCTATTCAAAATCAATTCAATTTAACTGAAAAGAGAATTGTAGTTGATCTTAGAAATAATGTGGAGTCAATTATATCTGAAAGTTTTTCCAAGTCTGTCATAATATATGACTTAAAAGATGGTAAGCTTATATTAAAAGTGAGTAATCCTATTTGGAAAACCGAAATTCAATTACGTAAAGTTCAAATTGTTGAAAAATTCAACTCCTATTTAGGTGCTAATATCATTAAAAACATTGTCTTACATTGAATAAATAGTTATATTTGTATTAAGCATAAAAGAGAAATTAAAAACCAACGAGAGTTTAAATGACACCAAAAAACAAGCCGGTTAATAATTATACAGAAGATAGTATAAAAATATTAGAGGGATTAGAGGCTGTAAGGAAAAGACCTGCCATGTACATTGGAGACATTGGTGAAAGAGGTCTTCATCATTTGATAAATGAGGTTGTAGATAATTCTATAGATGAAGCATTAGCTGGATTTTGTGATTCTGTAAAAGTCAAGTTTCACCAAGATGGTTCTTGTTCTGTAGAAGATAATGGTCGTGGTATTCCTGTAGGAATGCATCCAACCAAAAAAATACCTACTTTGGAAGTAGTATTGTGTACACTACATGCTGGTGGTAAATTTGATAAGGATTCTTATAAAGTATCCGGTGGTTTACATGGTGTTGGTGTATCTTGTGTAAATGCACTTTCAGTAAAAACAATAGCTATTATCAAAAGAGATGGTAAAATTCATAGACAAGAATTTCATGAAGGTGTTCCTGTAGCTCCTATAGAGGTAATAGGTGATACAAATGAAACTGGAACTTATATTCAATTTTATCCAGACCCAACCATCTTCAAAACTGTTGAATTCAAGTTAATGAAAGCTGCGGATAGACTTCGAGAGCTAGCATTTCTAAATCCACAAATATCAATCCAATACGAAGATGAAAGAGAAGAAGGGGAAAAGGGTGTTTACCACTACCCTAATGGATTATTAGATTTTGTTGAGTACATTGATGAAGATAATACTCAATTAATGAAACCAGCTTTGTTCACTGGAACTGGAGATGATGAAAGTGGTGGAACTGTTGAAGTTGAAGTTTGTTTTGCATATAACGATAGCTATTCAGAGAATTTACTTTCATATGTAAACAATATTAATACTATTGAAGGTGGAACACACGTTTCGGGGTTTAGATCTGCTTTAACTAGAACTTTGAATAATTACGTAAATAATACATATAAAAAGAATGTAAAGATAAGCATAACTGGAGATGATTTTAGAGAAGGCTTGACAGCTATAATCTCAGTTAAAGTACCAGAACCACAGTTCGAAGGTCAAACGAAAACTAAACTTGGTAATGGAGATGTCGACGGTATTGTAAGGACTATTGTCTATGAAAAGTTAGGTTTGTTTCTAGATGATAACCCTACTGCTGCTAAAACAATTGTTGCAAAAGCCGTTCAAGCAGCTGAAGCTAGACTTGCTGCTCGTAAATCAAGAGAGTTAGTACGTAGAAAAGGTATTTTAGAAAGTAATGCTCTGCCAGGTAAGTTAGCTGATTGTAGTATGAGTACACCTGAGGATTGTGAACTATACCTTGTCGAGGGAGATTCGGCAGGTGGGTCTGCAAAACAGGGTAGAGACAGAAGATTTCAAGCTATTTTACCTCTAAAAGGTAAGATTCTAAATGTTCATAAAGCTAAGGTTAGTAAAGTTTTAGATAATGATGAAGTAAAAACAATTTTAACTGCAATTGGAGCTGGGTTCGGTGAAGATTTTGACCCTACTAAGTCAAGATATGGCAAAATAATACTAATGGCCGATGCTGATATAGATGGTTCACACATTAGAACTTTATTACTTACTCTATTTTTCAGATATATGAAGGAATTGATTATAAATGGTAATTTATATATAGCACAACCACCTTTATTTAAATTGAAAAAAGGTAAGAAAGAATATTATGCTCATAGTGAAGAAGAAAGGGATGAAATAATTGCTCAGATTTTGAAGGAGAGCAATGTTAAAATATCCAAAGAAGATATGAAAGTAGCGGAAGATGGAACACAAAAAATATATGGTATTGCAT
>JAUHXN010000163.1 GCA_030426865.1 bacterium
GGAGGATTCTCGTTTGGTGATTATTTGAGGTGTGGCTCTATTGCAAGTTATTCACCTATAATGAAAGAAGTAATCGAATTTGCTAATAATGGTGGTTATGTAATTGGAATATGTAATGGTTTCCAAGTACTAACTGAAAGCGGTTTATTGCCGGGTACTTTATTAAAAAATGAAAGCTTAAACTTTGTTTGTAAAGATGTTTATCTGAAAATTGAAAATACAAAAACAGTTTTTACAAGTGAATTCGATACAGATTCGGTAATTAGAATACCAGTCGCTCATGGTGAAGGGAATTATTATGCTGACGATGAAACTATCAACAAGTTGGAAGCTAATAATCAAATAATTTTTAGATATTCTGACGTAGATGGCAATATTAGTAAGAGCTCAAACCCTAATGGAGCAATTAATAATATTGCAGGTATATGTAATGAGAAAGGTAATGTACTAGGAATGATGCCACATCCGGAAAGGTACAGTGATGAAATATTGGGCTGCAATGAAGGTATTGGAATTTTTAATTCGATTTTGAAAAATTTAAGTAATTAATTCCTTGGAGGGATTATGTTTGGTTTAGGAACACCAGAACTTCTTTTAATAGTCTTAGGTATAGCACTACTATTCGGTGGAAAAAAAATACCTGAACTTATGAAAGGATTAGGTAAAGGTATCAAAGAGTTTAAAGATGCTTCGAACTCGACAGATGTAGATAAAAAAGAGTAATATATGTTTGACATTGGATTACCAGAACTATTATTAATTGGAGTCGTAGTTTTACTTATGTTCGGCCCCGAAAAGCTACCAGAGATTGCTCGTAGTTTAGGTAAAGGAATGCAAAAAGTCAAACAAGCACAAATGCAATTCCAAAATGAATTGAATAGTGTAAAGGAAGAAATGAAAGTTCAAGAGGATGATCTTGTTGAAGACCCTATAAATGAAATGAAAAAAAATGTCATCAGAAATGTAGATGATATTAAAAAGAATTTGAGAAACCTGAATAATAATTGAGAGAGTTGACTTGTTAAAACCTTATTTTGAGTTGAGAAAACAATTTGAAAATGGACAGACTTCAGTAGTTGATACTGTTAAAGATTTGTTATTAGAAATTGAAAACAAAAAAGAATTGAATGCATTTATTACAGTTACAGATGACTATGCATTAAATCAGGCAAAAATTTCTCAAGAAAAGTTTGATTCTGGAAATCCTAGGGAACTTGAAGGGATGATATTAGCTATTAAAGATAATATCTCAACTAAAGATATCCGAACCACTTGTGCCTCTAAAATGCTTGAGAATTATAAACCAATTTATAATGCTACTACTGTACAAAGACTATTAGATGCAGGTGTTATTATAATAGGTAAAACTAATATGGATGAATTCGCTATGGGTTCATCAAATGAAAATTCATATTTCGGGAATGTATTAAATCCACTAAATAAAGATTATGTTCCAGGTGGGTCTTCAGGTGGCTCTGCGGCCGCAGCTACAGCAGGATTTTGTCATGTCTCATTAGGATCAGAAACAGGTGGTTCTGTTAGACAACCCGCTTCTTTTACTGGAATCTATGGTTATAAACCTTCTTATGGCAGAATTTCAAGATATGGACTTGTAGCATTTGCATCTTCTTTGGACCAAATTGGAATATTTAGTAAAAGTTTAAAAGATTTATCTTCAGTTTGTGATATAATAACTGGATTTGATGAAAATGATTCTACTTCAGCAAATTTGAAAAATACAGATAGTATAAATCATCTTGGTACGGATTATTCTGGATTGAAAATAGGATATTTGTCCGATGATATATTAAGTTTTTGTACTGATTATGTATTAGAAAAATATCGTTCGGATCTGAATAAAATGAAGGAACAAGGTCATGAATTAATTGAAATTCCAATACATTACGCAGAAGCTTGGATTCCTACTTACTATATTATAGCTACTGCTGAAGCATCTTCTAATCTAGCTAGGTTTGATGGAGTTAGGTTTGGTTTTAGACCTGAAATAAATGAAGGCGAAAATATATATGTAAAAACTCGCTCTGAGGGTTTTGGGATGGAAGTAAAAAGAAGAATTATGCTTGGAACATATGTACTTTCTAGCGGATTTTATGATGCGTATTACAGGAAGGCACAACAAGTCAGACGTAAAATAACAGATAGTTATAAAGCAACCTTTGATAAAGTTGATTGCGTTTATATGCCAACTACTCCGGGATCAGCTTTTAAATTTGGAAGTAGAAATGACAACCCTATTAAAATGTATAAGGCTGATTACTATACAGCATCTGCAAACTTAGCAGGAGTTCCTGCGATTAACATCCCTTCGGGGTTTGATGAAGAGGGAATGCCTTTCGGAATGCAAGTCCAATGTAATAATTTTGATGATGAAAAAATGATTGGGTATGCTAATTATATATCAAATTTAATTAATAGTTAATTGCGGAAAGGGAGGGATTCGAACCCTCGGTACCCTTGCGAGCACACACGCTTTCCAGGCGTGCCAGTTAAACCACTCCTGCACCTTTCCGTTCTATCAAGGTTACAAAACTAACATTAATGAAATTATAAAACAATTTTATATTCAACGGCATAGGAATTGCATGCTGATACTTTATGAACAGAAGAAATTTACTCAAATTATTTGCATCAGCTTCACCGCTTTTATTTAATTCATCTTTTAATAAAATAGATGAATATTTCTACAATGAATTACCTCCTGAAAAATCTAAATTAAATAAACTAAGAATATTACCAAGAGGATTAGTTCCTGGTAATTCGAAAATTGCTATTACCGCTACTTCTAGTCCCCTATCAGCTTATGAAATGAAACATGCTCTTAATTTTTTAAAGCAAGAGAATATTAATTACGAAATAGGTGAAACTGTTAGAAATAACAATTCAAGCTATAGATATCTTTCAGCATCTGACGAAGATAGAGCAGCAGAATTCATGAAATATATAGTTGATGATACTGTTGATTGTATTTTGTGTGGCCGAGGTGGTTATGGAGTACTTAGAATACTCGAAAAACTTGATTTCGCTACTATCAGAAAAAATCCTAAAATAATAATTGGGTTTTCTGATGTGACAGCACTTCTTACTCCAATATTTGAACATACTGGGCTTGTTACTTTTCATGGACCAGTAGCTGTTTCTAGCTTTAATTCATTTACACAAGGACATTTTAAAAAGGTACTTTTTTCTAATAATAACTTTGAACCAATTGTAACATCAGAACCAAATGCAATAGTAATAAGGGAAGGAAAAGCTCAAGGAATATTGAAAGGCGGAAACTTGAGGATGATTGTAAGTACTTTAGGTACACCTTTCGAACCAAACTTTGATAATAGTATTTTATTTCTTGAAGATGTTTCAGAGCCAGCTTATAAAGTTGATCGTATGTTAAGTCAATTATTACTCTCAGGTAAATTAAATAATTGTAAAGGTATTATATTTGGTCAGTTCGATAATTTAAATTCAAGACAAGCTTTTCATCCTGGTTATTCGTATACTATAAAAGAAGTAATAGAACAGCTTTATAGTAAGTTGAACATACCTATTTTAATTGGTATGCCATTTGGTCATGTAAAAGATAAATTAACCCTCCCATTAGGTATTCTTTCAGAGATAGATACTAACAATCGTTCTATTACCATACTCGAACGTTCTGTTATTTAAAAATATTTTCTTAATTTATGAAACTATTTACAATCTAATTTGTTTTTATCATAGAAATAGAAACTTAAAAGGAAATATTATGTCTAAATTTATTACAGCTTTAGTTTTATTTATAATTTCATTTAGTACTTCTAGTGCCCAGTTTTTTAATATTTCAAGTATTGAAACTGAAAAATTCCCGTGGGTAAGTACTATCTTTGTTGCAAAAGACGGTGATAATGAATTTATTAAAAATGCTACAGTTGATCAATTTGCTATAGAAGAAGATGGGTTTTTTGTTCCTGTCTCAAAAATGAAAATAGAATGTTTTGAAAGCCAAGATGTTCCGGAGCTCTCAATTGTTATTGTGGTTGATAAATCGGGTTCAATGGAAGAACCATTTGATGAGAATAAACCAAATGAAACTCCCTGGCTAAAAGTAAGAGAAGGGGTTGAAGCGTTTTTAAATACAATAAAGTTTGTTGGTAGAACTGAAGCTTCTTTAGTTGCATTTTCAAATGATTCATACTTAGGTTGTCCTTTTACTGATGATCCACAACGAATACTTGATTCATTAGAAAAAATTATTCCAAGTGGTGCTACAAAATATGACCCACCTTTTATCAAGCCAGAATATATGTTTAATGGTGAATTAAGACAAGAAAGTGCAACTTCATTACTTAAAGATAGACCCACAAATATGAAGAGAATCGTGGTTTTTCTAACTGATGGCGCACCTACTAATCCACCTAACACTTTAGAAATAATTGATTCATTAAACTACTATAATATCACTGCCTATAATATTTCTTTTTTAACCAAAATGGATCCATCTCTAAATGAAATTGCAACTCAAACAAATGGACGTGCATATCTTGTTGAGAAAAAAGAAGATCTTGCACACATTTATACTGAAATTGCTATAGAAGCTCAAAAAGCCTATTTCTGTGAATTGAGTTGGTTAGCAGATTACCCTTGTTATGATTCACAAAGAGAGAGAACAGCTGATATTACATTTAAGGGAATTAGCCCCTATGGAAGAGGTAATCGCTCATATGTTATACCTGAAAGATTTATTCCTATCCGAGAATGGGATAAGAAAACTTATTCCTTTGGTAATCCGGAAGTAGGTCCAAATAATTCAGTTATAAGAACTCTTAAATTAGTAATTGGTAGTGTCGATTTTGAACTTGAAGATTTAGAAGTAATACCTGATAACCAAGGGTTTAAGATCAATAGTGTTAAAAATAGTTTGGGAATTGATATTAATAACAATACTACTGTACAAGAAGGTGATACTATATTAGTAGAAGTTGAATTTGAACAGTTTGGCGCTAAAACTCTTCGAACTGCGACTTTAACGGCTAATGGAACTCCATGTCTTACTGCATCACAATTAGTTGGTGGAACAACAGATATTATATTAGAATCACCAAATGGTGGGAATGTATTTACAGTCTGTGACAATATTAATATTAATTGGAACGGCGTTGAATTAGGAACTGAGGTACACATATCGTATTCAAATGACGATTTTGCTAGTGATTCTAATTTCATAGCTACATCTACTAATGCATCTTATAATTGGAGTAATATTCCTGCCCCTGGAGATTATAAAGTAAAGTTAAGAGTTGACCCAGAAGCAAGATATATATTTGCCATAAATGAAAAAAGTACTGGTAAAAGCCACGGAAGCTCTATAGCATTATCTAAGGACGAACTTTTTGTTTATAGTACTGGTCACTACAATGATACAATTACTTTTGACAACACAAAATTAACAAATGAAGGAAACTCTGATATTTTCTTAGCTAAACACAATTCAGCTGGGAAATTAATTTGGGCTAATTCTATGGGTGGACCAGGTTTAGATTCTGCATCTGGAGTTTGTATAGATGACATTGAAAATGTTTACATAACTGGTGCAACATCAGATAAAGCAAAGTTTGGTGCTTCGAGTGTTTCTGCTCCAGTAGGTGGTAGTGTATTCTTTGTTGCAAAAACTACTCCAAATGGAGGTACATACACAGTTAGAACAATAGCTGCTAGAAACCCTTACACGACATTTGGTGCTTGGGGTACTAAAATAAGATATGATGAAGCAACGGATAGAATTATTGTTCAAGGTGGATCTAAAAATGATATGGAACATTTGAGTCCTCCTTATTCATTCCAATCAAATAGACCTAGGTTTACTGCAATTTACGATAAGGCATTAAATTTATTAAGTATTACTAATGGTTGGACTGCTGGTGACTTTTCTTCAAATACAGATGTAACAGAAGATGGGAAATCTACATATAAAATTGGGACAATGAGTTCAGACAAGACCTTTGGTGCTTTTAATTTAAAACATAGTGGTAACAGTGATGTTTATATTACAAGGTTTGGTGAAAATGAACCAAGTGAAGATATAAGTGAAACATCATTCACAATAGAAAAGCCTGTACTTAACTTTACCGAGTCTGGGCCGATTAACTTTGCTGATACACCTATTAATGATGTAAATGCAAAACATTTAGTTCAATTTGTTGTTAATCAGAGTATTCTTCCTATAGATGTTGATTCGGTTTATATAACTGGAACTAATAAAGATGAATTTGTTCTTGATAAATCTTTTGAAGGTATTGTAGATCCTAGTTTGGTAAATGCTAGAGATATGTATATAAATTTTAATCCTCAAACGGCAGGAGCAAAAATTGCGACTCTAAATCTCAAAGGAAAATGTGCGGATTTAATCACGATAGAATTAAATGGAAATGGAATTTGTGACTTAGTTACTACAAATGAAATTAATTTTGGAGCAACTAACCTTAATTTGACTTCTAATAGGA
>JAUHXN010000164.1 GCA_030426865.1 bacterium
GTATGAAGACTGCTTTTCACATTCGAAAGTAGCAAATCCATCATCAATAATATATTCAAACTCAGGGAATTTTTCACCAGGTGAATCGTATGAAACTTGCTTTTTTAATCTCAACGGTTTAAATTCTATGTCTGCTACTCTACCTGTAAGACACCCTTCACTAAACCATGAAATCTCACATGGACTTGTACTTATTGCTATTTCTCTAATAATATTATATACTTCTAATAGTTTTTCCTGCGAATCAATATTTTCAAAGTATTGCCCACCAGTAGCATCCGATACTGCTTTCATCTCAATGGGTAAAGAAATATCAATAGATATCGAATAGACTATTGCGTCCAATTCTTCTGCTTTACTTACTATATCTTCAGGTGTAAAATCAGATAACCCAACACCATCAGTTAAAAATATTATTATAGGTTTATAATCAGCTCTCCTAGCAACGTCTAATGCACCTGCATAAGGATCTAAAAATGCATTTTTATAATTAGTACCATTTCTAATTTCAAGCGAGGCTATTGATTGAAGTAATAAATCCTTTCTTATCTTAAAGTCAGAATAAAGTAATGCTTCGTCATCGAACGTAGTTATTGCAGTTTCTTCGTTTAAACTATCCATCTGATCAATCCATTGACTAGCAGCTGATTTAACCCAATCTAATCTTTGCCCTTTCATAGAACCAGAAACATCAATAGTTAATACTGTTGATATTTTATTAAAAACTTGTTCAGAGCTACATTTGATTTCTCTAACAGTTCGATTGATAAGATTTTCTTTAATTTCAAAATCTTCTGGTACTAATTGTGTGATTTGAATATTATCATTATCAGTGACATAGAATTTTGCTTTTATAATTGGGTAATCATCAGAGTTCACGTCATAGACATGGAAATTCTGGCCAAGAGTAGGAATACTTGATAATATTAATAATATTAATGTGTAAATAATTTTCATAATATTCTGTTTTTGTAAAGTCATATACTTAAATAATAATAATATACTAAAAATGTTACATAATCTGTTATATTTATATTTTACAGATAATCAAATAGAATAATTTTATGAAATATTTATTACTTCTGCTCACCATATTTTCCATTTCTTGTACTGAATCCACAAAACCAAAAAATATTAATCAAAATCTTGAATTCAATGATTGGTTAGACTCAGTTTGGTTAGCGAAAGTTAACAGATATCCGGCCTTACAAACAGAATATGGATTTAGAACTAATGATGACAAATGGGATAACATTTCAGATAGTATGCATTTGGCTGAGTTAGATATACTTACAGGGAATATCAAAGAATTAACTAACCGGTTTAATGTTGGTAACCTAACTGATCAATCATTATTAAGTTATAAAATTTATCTCTATAATGTTGAGACAGAATTAGCTAATAGTGAATTTATTTACCATAATTATCCAGTGAGTCAGATGGATGGTTGGCATACTAAAATTCCTTCCACATTAATCAATCAGCATTCAATTAGAAATATAAAAGATGCTGAAAACTACTTGAGCAGAGTAAATAATGTTCCTAATGTAATTTCTCAATTAATAAATAATTTAAAAGTAAGAGAAAGTAAAAATTTAGTAGCTCCTTCCTTTATTTTGGACTATGTTATTCAAAGTTCTGAAAATCTAATAGTTAAATCTCTAATTGAAATTGATAGTCATCCTATCTATTTAGATTTTAAAGAAAAAACTAAAAATATAGAAGTGGATTTGGATAATGAAATTCGTGAGGCGATTACTAAGAATCTATCTCCAGCATATTTTGAGTTAGTCTCATATTTAAAAGTTTTAAAAAGTAAATCAAACTCTAATATAGGTGTATGGTCTCTAAATAATGGAAATGAATATTATAGTTATTCATTAAAACTGAATAATACTATTGAAATAACTTCTGAAGAAATATATAAATATGGACTTTCTGAAGTTGATAGAATTCATAACGAAATGAATTTAATTAAAAACAGTTTAGGTTTTGATGGAGATCTTCAGTCATTTTTTAAATTCATGAGAGAAGATAGTCAGTTTTATTTCAAGAATACCAACTTGGGTAAACAAAATTATTTAGATAGCGCTACAGCTATCATAAATACTATGAAAGGAGAATTACCTAAACTATTTAATGTTCTTCCTAAAACGGAATTAATTGTAAAAGCAGTAGAACCTTTCCGTGAACAATCAGCAGGCAAAGCCTTTTATGAACCACCTTCAGTTGACGGCAAAAGGCCAGGTATTTATTACGCAAATTTATATGATATGTCAGATATGCCAATATATCAAATGGAAGCATTGGCATATCATGAAGGAATACCTGGGCATCATATGCAAATAGCTATTTCACAAGAATTAGAAGGATTACCAAAGTTTAGAACAATTGGAAATCTATATGTTGGATATGTAGAAGGATGGGGTTTATATTCAGAGTTATTACCAAAAGAAATTGGATATTATTCTAACCCATATTCTGATTTTGGAAGACTTGCAATGGAATTATGGAGAGCTTGTCGATTAGTAGTTGATGTTGGGATTCATGTTAAACAATGGGATAGACAAAAAGCAATTGATTATTATAATAATAACACCCCTGCTACAAACTCAGAATCTTTAGGAATGGTCGATAGACACATAGTAATGCCAGGTCAAGCTACTGGTTATAAGATAGGTATGCGACATATTATAAACTTAAGAGATAAAGCTAAAAATGAATTGAAAGATGATTTCGATATAAGAAAATTTCATGATTTAGTATTGAAAAATGGTCCTGTACCACTTTTTATTTTAAGCGAGACAATAGACAATTGGATAAATAATAATAAATCAAATAATGATGAACAAGGAGAAATGAATGAAACAGACGCTCTTATTCTTACTGACCCTACTTTGGGTAAGTAATTTAATATCAGAAGAAAATGATAAATGGGATATTTCAAATCCCCCCGGTGAAAATAAAACTGTCGAATTTACAGTTACAGAAGGAACCTGGATGAATTTAGATGTAAGTCCTGATGGTAAAGAAATTGTTTTCGATATGTTAGGTGATATTTATATTATACCAATTACAGGGGGTAAAGCTAAAGTATTAAGAGAAGGACTAGCATGGGAAGTTCAACCACGATTCTCGCCAAATGGTAAGTATATATCTTTTACAAGTGATTATGATGGTGCAGATAATATTTGGATAATGAATGTAGATGGAAGTAATCCGAAACAAATAACAAAAGAGACTTTTAGATTACTCAATAATGCAGATTGGTCTCCAGATAGTGAATTTTTAATTGCTAGAAAGCACTTTACTTCTACTCGGTCTGCAGGTGCAGGTGAGATGTGGATGTACCACATCTCAGGTGGCAGTGGTATTGGACTTACTAAAAAGAAAAATGACCAACAAGATGTTAATGAACCAAATATTTCCTCTGACGGTAAATATATGTATTATTCAGAGGACATGTATCCTGGTGGTTTTTTCCAATATAATAAAGACCCTAATAATCAAATATATGCTATTAAGCGATATGAATTCGAAACAGGGGAATCAAAAGTTTATGCTGGTGGACCCGGTGGTGCATTTAGACCACAGTCTTCACCTAATGGGAAATATCTTGCATTTGTATCAAGAGTAAGAACAAAGACTATATTGTTCATCAAGGATTTAGAGACAGGTGAAGAATGGCCTTTATTTGATGGGTTAATCAAAGATCAACAAGAAGCATGGGCTATTTTTGGAGTTTATCCTAATTTTGATTGGACTCCTGATAACAAAAACATAATTATTTATGGAAATGGTAAAATCTGGAATGTAAATGTAGCTAATAAAACGACTACAGAAGTTCCTTTTGAAGTTAATGCCAAACATCGGTTACAAGAGACATTAAAATTTAAAAATAAAGTCTTTTCAGATGAAATTGATTCTAAAGTATTGAGAGGAGTGGTTACATCACCAAAAGGTGACAAGATTGCATATAATGCAGCAGGTTATATTTATATTTATGATGTCAATACACAAAAGACCTCAAGATTAACTCAAGAAAATAATCTTGAATTTGAACCATCATTTAGTAGTGATGGAAGTAAATTAGTATATGTTTCTTGGACAGATTCTGAAAAAGGTAAAATAAAATATTTTGACTTTATTTCAAATGGCCCGAGAACATTTAACTTACCAAAAGGGATTTATAGAACTCCTAAATTCTCTAAAGATGGTACTAAATTATTATTTTTAAAAGAGGGTGGTAACGAACATCAAGGGTACACTTATACAAATGAATCTGGAATTTATTTACTTGATTTAAGTAAACCATCTGATCCGATATTAATATCAGAAGAAGGTGAATACCCACGGTTCAATGAAGATGAATCTCGTATTTATTATCAGACTGGTGGTTATTATTTCGGAGAACTTGATAAGGGATATCACTCTGTTGATTTAACTGGAAATGATAAGAAGACGCACTTTACTTCTACTTATGCCAATAAGTTTGTACCATCACCAGATGGACAATTTATTGCATTCAACGAATTACACAAAGTTTATATAGCAAGATTTCCTAAAACTGGTCAACCCATTCAATTATCTGCAGATATCAAATCAATACCTGTAGTAAATGTAGCTGACGATGCTGGTATAAATATCCATTGGTCTTATGATAGTAATAAATTACATTGGACTTTGGGAGATCAATACCATACAATTAGCTTAAAAGAAAGTTTCGAATATTTAAACGATAATAAAGAAAATACTGAAAAAGTTAAATCTAAGTCATTTGATATTGGTCCACTAATCAAATCAGATAAACCGTCTGGAAGAATAGCACTTACTAATACTAGAATTATCACAATGGATAATAAAAGAAGTGTAATTGAAAATGGTACGATAATTATAAATGAAAATAAGATAGAAACAATTGGTGAAAATGAAAAGGTTACTATACCAGTAGGCACGAAGTCGATTGATTTAAAAGGTAAAACTATAATGCCAGGATTAATTGATGTTCATGCTCACCAAGGTACGTTTCGATATGGAATTAGTCCTGAAAAACATTGGCCTTATTGGGCAAATCTAGCTTATGGTGTTACTACAACGCATGACCCTTCATCTAACACTGAAATGGTATTCAGTCAATCTGAAATGATTAAGTCTGGTAGAATGGTAGGACCACGAACATACTCAACAGGTATTATTCTATATGGCGCTGATGGTGATTTTAAAGCTGTTGTAAACAACTTAGAGGATGCGAAAACTCATCTTAAGAGAACTAAAGCTTTCGGTGCCTTTTCTGTAAAATCTTATAATCAACCTAGAAGAAACCAAAGACAACAAATTATCGAAGCTGCTCGTGAATTAAATATGTTAGTAGTACCAGAAGGAGGTTCACATTTCTTCCATAATTTGACAATGGTTGCTGATGGACATACTGGAATAGAACATAATATACCTGTAGCACCATTATATAATGATGTGTTGAACTTTTGGTCTAACACTAAAACACATAATACACCAACTCTGATAGTAAATTATGGGTCTGTAACAGGTGAATATTATTGGTATCAAAACACCAATGTTTGGGAAAAAGAAAGATTATTACGTTTTACTCCTAGGGAAATAATTGATTCACGTGCAAGACATAGAACTATGATTCCAGAAGAAGAATATGAAAATGGTCATATTTTAACTTCAAAATCATTGAAAAAACTAACTGATTATGGTGTAAAAATTAATATGGGTGCACATGGCCAAATACAAGGTATTGGTGCTCATTGGGAAATGTGGATGTTGTTTCAAGGTGGAATGACAGAAATGGAAGTACTAGCAGCTTCTACTATTAATGGTGCTGAATACATTGGTATGGATAATGAAATTGGTTCTATTGAAGAAGGTAAACTTGCTGATCTAATTGTAATTGATGGTAATCCGTTAGAGGATATCTACAAGACAGAGAACGTAGTTTACACTATAATTAACGGTAGAATTTACGAGTCAGAAACTATGAATGAAGTTGGAAATTATGATGTAAAGAGACCAGCTTTTTGGTGGGAATCAGAGAAGTATAATGGATTTGATTTTCATGAAAGAGTGAAAAGTTTTGAGATTCCAAAATGTCAATGCGGCTATTCTAATCATACTCACTAATTAAAGATCTTAAAGCCCTTCAGAAGAAGGGCTTTTTTTATTTTATTAGACTTACTTTTTTTACTACTATTTTATTGGTGTATCTAAGAGTTATATAATAAATGCCTGTAGAAAGATTAGAAACATTAATATTTTCAATATGTAATCCCCTACCCTGTTTACCATCTAATATTGTTCTAAGAGTCTGCCCAGTATTATCTAATAATTCAATTCTATAATTATCATCAGTCGGTTGTTCGAAGTTGATAGTGAGATTATCGGCGCGGCGATACCAGTTTGCGCCGATGAGGTATGAACCACTGGACTGTCCTATCCAGTGGAAGACGCTAAAGCCGTCG
>JAUHXN010000165.1 GCA_030426865.1 bacterium
ACTTCAACATAAATACTATTATCGAAAATGGTACAATCACTAATCAACTTGATTATGAGCGTGCATTAGATGCAGATAAAAAGCTCCGTCTTATAGCAAAAAGTGATAGCACTATGAAGGCTCTTAGAGGTCGTCTAAGAGATATAATAAAAGAGTTCGAGAATAAGCATTGGGCTGATGTAAATGCCGTCACAGTTGAGCAGATGATGGAGAGTGATGTAGCTGAATCCATTGCTGAACTAGAGCAATTATTTTATCGTAGAAGAAAAGAAATAATTATTAAAAAGATAAAAAAGTTGGGAATAACACAGCAGGAATTTGGTGTAATATTGGGACACAAAAGCAAATCATATACTTCCGAATTGATGAATGGTATTTGTCCTTTCACTATCTCTGATTTAGTCTTGATAAACCAGCTATTGAAAATACGTTTTTCCGATCTAATTCCTACTTTCATAGATGCAGAAGAAAAGAAGAAAATATCAAATTCAATCAAACAAATAAAACCAAATTTGAAATTCAGCAGCACCGATTTCTCGCTAGTCTAGATTATATTCTAATTATTCTGAACAAATTTAGAATATTTTCCATAACTTTATAAAAAATAATTTTAGTTACTCATTTAAGTAGTTATATATAAATGAAAGCAATAATTCTTTTCTTCATACTCGGTGCTAGCATATATGCACAAGACAGCACTGAGATAAAATTCGAACTTGTAGAAAATATTGAACAAAGTTTAGCAAATAAACTCAATAACATCAAGATGATTACTATTGTTTGTGATGATACTACTATGAGGGGTAAAACATTCAAGTTAATCACAACAGAATACAAGAATGGCGAACTAGTAAAAACTGACGATTACGATATTACTTGCGAAGATAAAGAAGATGAATTTGATATGATTATTTGTGATAGAATTAGATTCAAAGAAAAAGATTCAGAATATAAAATACGAATAGCCCTCAAACAAGAGAGCGACAGTAGCCAATTTATTATTCAATATAGTAGTTTTTGGGTAAATGCAAGATACTTTTCAAACAAGAATTTTGAATTGCGAGTTGCCCTTAACAAAACGGGTAAGAAGTACATTGTTCCAATTGGAGAAAGCACTCCGATTTTAACTTATAATCCTCCGTATGAAATTGAGGAGGGAGAAATGTATAGTTATTGTATTTTGAATACAGAGAACCCTGGCAAATGGTATGAAGACTATAATATTGATCATTTCTATGTTATATCGCTATTGGTGGAATAACGAAGTAAGCCCCGCTATTATTCAATAGCAGGACTTATATATAAATCTTATTTTGATAAAACTATTCTTTTACTAGGATTACTTTTCTTGTAGTCGAGTACTTGTCAGTCGATAACTTCACCAAGTAAACACCACCGTAAAGTGTTTGTGTGTCGAAATATGAAATAGTACTTCCGCTATTTATTACTTTCGAATTTAATAATTTTCCAGAAAGATCAAGCAATTCGATTTTAATTTGATTTCCAACTAACTCATTCACTTGTACTGCGAGCAAATCTGTTGAAGGATTTGGGAATACTGTAAGGTTCAATTTCTCGAAATAGTCGTCGGACACTGATGTAGTCTCTGTTGTATATACTGTTGTTTGTTCAGCAATAGAAGTCACTTTTCTATTTGTAGAAACACCATAGAATGTTGGTCCTACTACATAAGGATAAGTCGAATTCCAATTCTCATCTACAGTAGCGAAGTAAGCATAAGTACCTTCGGGATACTCAGGTGTTACACAGAATCTTCCATTGTGCTCATCTAAATAATCTGGTTCGTCAGGATGCGATATGAACTCATAATCTTCACGGAAGTAACCAAGAAAATATGTAGCATTTACATCAGGCCCATTTGATACAGTTGAGCCGTCTGCGTGAGTGGTTCTTTTAGTTATATCTCTTAGTGAATAACCAGATTTAATACGAGTAATTCCACCAGTGCCATCAGCATTCTTGTATCCATAAGCTCCATAAATAGGGAAGCCATCATAAGCGAAACCAATTAGTGGTGAATGCTTTTCTTCGTCAATTGCGTATAATCCATCAGCATCATATAAATTACAGATCTCAGAAACTACTTCTTTGTCTAATTTGAATGCCGAAGGGTTCTGGTGATGGTGGTAATTGCCCATAGCAGGATGTGCTTTCGAACAATCGAATCCGGCTCTTTCGGCTGGTATAGCATCTCTGTTCCAATCCTGCTTTGCCGCTGGCCCACCTGGACAAGGAGGGTTACCGGGACCTCCACATAGTGCATTAGTATTAGGGTTCCAAGCTACACCATCTCTATAATCGAATAGAGCAACACCATTAATAAATAGCCCAATATTACCACCAGTAGTAGCGATAGGAGTACCTTCATTTTTAATTGGGTTCAAAGGTATTTTGTATATACCATTCTGATTAGTAGCCTGCGAGGGATTACCGTCATTGAATGGTCCTGTAGGGTACGCTGGTATTCCAGTTGCAGTCACGTAAACGAACTCAGCCGAGTATTCCACTTTCTGACAGTTGTATAATATTCCATTGTCAATAGCCGTACTATTTCCATTTACATAATATGTGCCTGTCTCCGTTGTGTTTTGCAACCACGAAGAGATAGCTGGGTTTAGTTGTGCCTCAGCACTTAACACAAAAGCGCATAGTGCAAATAAGTAAATAATTTTTTTCATGTTTTTCCTCTTTTTTTTGTTTTCTATTTAGACAAATTAATTTTCATTTTCCTTCGGTTGTATTGAATAAAATTCCAAAATAGTTTGCAAAATGTTAAATTACTAAATAACTAATTAGAAAGTAGTAGAATGATATATGAAGAATTCCCCTCTTTTAGCATAGCGAAAGAGGGGTGGCAGACACGTTCAGTGTGGCTGACGGGGTGTTCGAAATAGAATACCACAGGTTATAAATAAAAAGAAATATCCCGTAGGGATATAATATTAGTAGCAAGAGAATGATAAACTAATAAAGGAATAGTAATGATTTACGACTATTTATTCTACTATATATTTAAGTTTTTTAAACTAATTAAAAGCGATGATGACACAGCTTCATTTAAGGCAATTATGGTTTTAACATTTATAGCGTATTTCAATATTATGATATTAATATTGTTATTGAAATTAAGTGGTATATTAAAGATTGAAATATTTGAGATTATTCATATTGTATTTCTCAGTTTGTTAATGTTATCACTTTTTTACTTTAATTATGGTTATAAAAATAAATATAAACCTAAACTATTGTTAATAGAAAGCACTACATCTAAACAAAAATTAAAATATGTAATATTTTCACTAATTTTCGTAATTATATCTTTCGTTTTACCATTTGTATTAGGTATTTACTTCAAAGTCTCAATGTAAATGTAGTAAAATAAAAAGGTTTTTTTTATTATTAAATTCAACTCCTTCCGAGCGCTACTAATATTCTAACCCTAAGGAGCTGCCTTCCTATTCTCTAGGAAACTGATGCTTCGGGTTAAACACAAACTCTCTATCGTTCAATGTAAGTAGAAATGCAATCAAATCTGCTTTTTCATTCGAAGATAATTTTATTTCCTTGCCTCTACTCAAACTGGGGTTACTAGTGTAATGTTTGAGCACATCTTTAAGTTTTCTATACCTCCCATCATGCATATATGGGTAAGAATAGCTCAGATTTCTCAGTGAAGGAACTTTGAAAAAAGCACTGTCTTTGCTGTTATTAGTTATCTTCATTCTACCGTAATCATTCAAAGTTGTGTCTATTTCTAATCCGTTTCTTTCAAAATTATTATTAGTGAATAGTGGCTCTGTGTGACAACCACTGCAATTAGACTTGTATATCTCATACCCTTTCTGTTCTTGGATAGTATAAGTGGATTCATTTCTTCTGACATTATCATATTTAGAATTGTCAGAAACTAGAGTGAGCTGAAACTGAGAAATAGCTTTTAGTAGTTGCTCACCAGTTATTTTTTTATCGCCAAAAGCAGCTTCAAAAAGACTAGGATATCGCTGAGTGTTTTGGAGTTTTATAACTACGTTTTTTATATCTTCACCCATCTCACCTGAGTGGCTTATTGGGGCTAATGCTTGAATGTCTAGATTATGAATTGCCCCATCCCACATAAACGATTTACCCCAAGCTAAGTTGAACAAGGCAGGGGCATTTCGTATGCCTATACTGTCGTTTATGCCATGGCTAAGGTCGTGGTCAGTATGAGCAAAAGCATTGTATGGGGAGTGGCAAGAGGCGCAAGAAATAGAGCTGTCCTTTGATAATATCGGGTCATAGAAAAGTATTCTACCTAGTTGGATAGTATTTTCTCGAAGTGTATTTTCCTCAAAATTATACTCAGGTTCAGGAAAATAATCAGGATAAGCCAGATCTAAATAATTAGAAAATGCTGATAATAATACTATACAACTTAGCGATATAATAAACTTGAATTTCAATTGTTAAGAATGAAGATTTTAGGAAGAAAATTGGCTATTTCTAGAGCTTCGTAACTCGGACTCATTATCCGATTTGTAGTTGATAAATCTAGTTTATTAAGTAATGTAGATATATCAACGTCTATTAATATATTTTGAACATTCGCAGGTAAATCTAAACTAATTTCTTGATACCCACCTAGATGATATTGGAATCGATTCTTTCTCGTATTACATTTATCCGAAACACCTTCTAATTTGAAGTTTATATAACCACTTTGCCAAGTCCAATACATACCTTTGGTGGGATCTAAATCCCCTCCCATCACTCCTTTCGAATTAGTTATACTATCTATTCCTATCCCAAATCTTATGGAATTAAAACTAATATTATTCTTAGTTGCTAGCTCAATTTTTAAACTTTCAGGATACTCCAAATCGATAAGGTAGTAATTATCTTTTAATGACAGTACAGTCTCTTTTTCATTAAGAAGCTCTATGTTCGAAACATAAAACCTTAGTGATTCGATTAACAAACTATCTTTGTTCGAATTATAGTATAAAACTTCTTCAAGAATTATAGGTCTATTTTCTAAAATTGGATTAAAAGTAATTATAGTTTCAGATCTATCCTGCGAAAATAATCCTATGAATGAAAGTAGAAATATAACTAATATCAATCTCATCGATTTTTGGGTGGGTGAGGTGGTTTCGAATTATTAGATAATAACCTTCCTACAGCTTTGTTGACGAATTCGTTATAGTTGTCAATCTGATTAGGTTTGAGGTAGCCTTTTATTTCTTCGAAGTGATTATAAGTTCCTTCTATTTTTCTTCTTTCTAGTTCATTATATTCAGTCAACAGCATTTCTTTTTTATCATTATTCAATCCTTCGTTCAGCCCACGGAAGTATTTTTGAAGTATCTGAGATTGCTTTTTATCAAATTTATTCATCATCTTATTGTGTCTATCGGCTGATTCGAAAAACATTTTTTCTTGCGATTTGTCAAGGGCCAATATTTCAACTGCTTCGTTTCTAAAATTCGCTTTTCTATCAAGAGGATGTTCACCTTTTTTATATGATGAAATTACAACGAAACCAATTACAATTAGGTTTATTACCAGCAAAACGATTGCTACGGTCCTATAAAAGATTAGCTTATTCATAAATATTATAATTAGATATTAATTCAACTTCTGAGTTTGATTCGTTTGATAAATCACGGCTATAATTTAATACAGAATAAACGTTCAGGCTTATAATAACTAAAGTAGCAACTATAGAATATGCTAACTTAGAAATAGGTAATTTTTGAATTTTTTCTGATTCTAATTCACTAAGTATATTATCAAATACAACCGACCTCGGTACTTCTCTTTTTATAGAGCCAGCACTATCAATTATATCGTCTATCCATTTTTCTTTTTCAATCATATTAATTCCGCTTTTATTACTTAGACAATCCTAATTATAATTTCCTTCGGTTAGGATAATATTTTTCTAATTCTTTCCTGAGATTTGCTTTTGCTCTTTGCAATAATGACTCTACTGCTTTGAGTGAAGTATCCATAATATCAGCCACTTCCTGTCTAGGTAGTTCTTCTATTAATGATAATATAAAAGCAGTTTTTTGACTATCAGGAAGTTTACCAAGTGCTAGGAGAAGTAATTGATTTTTTTCTTGGTCTTCCAATATTGTACCTGGATTCTCAAAATCAGGCTTTCCGTATTCTTTATCAGAAAGACTAAAAAAAGTAGTTCTTTTTCTTTTTTTAAGATAATTGAGAGCAGTATTGACAGTAATCCGGTATATCCAAGTGCTAACTTTGCTTTCAGATTTGAATTTGCTAGCATTTGTATATATGCTAGTGAATACGTCCTGAGTTATTTCTTCGGCATCTGAAGAATCCTGACAGTACCTAAGAGCAGTATTATATACTTTTGTGCTATGGAGGTCATAGAGCTCACGAAAAGCCCTTTTATCACCATTTGTAATCTGCTTTATTAGGTCAATCTCAGA
>JAUHXN010000166.1 GCA_030426865.1 bacterium
TTGGCAAACCTAATAATTGTGCCACTGAACTTCTTATTTCTTCTTTAATCGGAGATAGTTTCGGCTTTTCGAGTACTATTGTATTATCTACATTTACTAGCTCATACCCTTTAGCTTTGAGTAAGTTCAAAGTGTAAGACAACATAATTTTACTATCTATATTTTTGTTTTTAATATCAGTATCTGGAAAATGTTCACCGATATCACCCTCACCAATTGAACCCAAAATAGCATCTATGATAGCATGAAGTAATACATCACCATCACTATGAGCCAAAGTTCCTATAGAAGATTCTATATTCACACCACCCAATATTAATGATTCACCTTCGACTAGTCTGTGTAAATCGTAACCAAAACCAACCATTTTGCTATTTTACATTCTTAATAAAACACAATTTAAAAAAATATGTTTGAAATTGATAGTAATACCATTTCAGTTAGTCAACTAACTCAAAAAATAAAATCAGTATTAGAAGAAGATTTTTCTAGAATAGAAGTTGTCGGCGAGATTTCAAATTTCACAGCTGCTTCGTCTGGTCACAAATATTTTACTTTGAAAGATAGTAACGCACAAATCTCAGCAGTTATGTGGCGCTCAACTAATGTTTCATTCCCAATAGAAAATGGAATGAAAGTTAATATAAAGGGTTCAATTTCTGTCTATCCCCCACGTGGTAGTTATCAATTGGTTGTTACATCTATGCGACCACAGGGTATTGGAGATTTGTATTTAGCCTATGAAAAATTGAAAAAAGATTTATTGGAATTAGGTTACTTTTCAGCAGAAAATAAAAAGAAATGGCCAATAATTCCTCAGAGAATAGGAGTTTCTACTTCACCTACAGGAGCTGCTATACAGGATATACTTTCTACATTGAAAAGAAGAGCGCCTTTCGCAGAGATCTATCTATATCCAGTAATGGTGCAAGGAAATGGATCAGAAAAAGAAATTGCACACGCAATTAATGAACTTGATAAATTAGAACTAGATGTTATGATTATTGGTCGTGGTGGTGGTTCTATAGAAGATTTATGGTCTTATAATACTCGTGAAGTTGCAGATGCAATTTATAATGCTAAGACACCTATAGTTGCAGGTATAGGACATGAAACAGACACGACAATAGCTGATTTGGTAGCTGATCATAGAGCACCTACACCAACAGGTGCAGCCGAGATAGTATCAATTAATACTGTTGATATAATTCGCCAAACACTTGATGAAAATCAATTATCTATGACTAATTCTATTAATCATTCGATTAGTAACTATAAAAAAGAACTGGACAACAGATTTGAAAGATTGAAATCATCTGGTATAAAAAATAGCATTGATTTATTAAAAATGAATTTAGAAACCTCTGAGAAGCAACTTCACAAACAGATATTATTAAATATACAGACGAAGAAAATTCGATTAAAGAATTATGAGAATGTAATTAGTAAGATGAATCCCGCATTACCTCTAGAAAAAGGTTATGCGATTATACTAAAAAATGGAGAACGAGTTAAGACTTCTCAGGTACTTTCAAAGAATGACAAAATAAAAATTATTAGAATTAACAACGAAAATACAGCAATAATCGAGGATTAATATGGCAAAGCAATTTGAACTAGAAAAACAGATGAATTCATTAGATACTATAATCGAAAAATTAGAATCAGATGAATTACCACTAGAGTCTCAACTACTTGAATATGAAAATGGTATGAAAATAATAAAAGAATGTAGAGATTACATAGAAAAGACAGAACAAAAGATTATAGATCTTTCTAAATAACCATCAATCTTGTCCTTTTACTAAATCTGGTGGCAAGTATGGATTTTCCAATATCTCCTTATATACTTGCCATCTTTTACTTAGGTCAGTTCCAGCTTTATTTTCAATATAGCTTGCAACTAATTTTTTACCAGCAGTATAATTAATTATATAAGATCTATATCTTCGGATAAAATCTAATCTTCTATAAGAGCTACTTTCACTCTCTAGACCATATTTCTGAATATATTTTAAAGCAATTTCATTTGATATTTTTTTATCAATATAATCACGTGCAATAGTTATTTGTACTTCATCAAGTTTATTAAGCAACTCTAATAAATCAAAATAGTCTTTTAATTCCTTGTACGAATAATTATACTTACCTGTGATTTCATTTCTAATAAATTCAATTTTTTTATCTCCAGGAAAAACTAATTCATTTCCGTAAACTGCAGTACCTTCAGCTAGGAATGAAACTGGAGAAAACAAGGTATAAATACTAAACTCTACAAACCCGCTATCTTGATAATACATCTTATCTCTCAAAGAATAATAGACATGATGTCCAGGATAAGACTCGTGAGCAGCTAGATCTAACACTCTCTCCAAATGTATATCTGTCTGCATATTCACTTGAATAAGTGATTTATAATTTCCTTGATACCAATTATAAGCACTCCAAGGAGCACCATCGATATATTCGATTTGAACGGACTCACTATCAGGTAAATGAATGTATTTACTTGTAATTTTTTTTGCTTCTTCTACTGATTTTCTAAAAGCTTCATCAATCTTAGAATATTTGAATTTAAATTTATCCCTGTATTTCGCTAGTTTAATTGGTAGTTCATCTTCACCCGGTAAAAGTGATTCTATATCTACTAGAAGAGAGTCAAAATAACTATAATCTTTTATTTCAGGAGTATATTGATATATACTTTCACATTCATCAATAAAGGATATTTTTTCAGCATTTATTACTTTCAATCTAGTTATAACTGCATTTATTATTCCTAATTGATATTTTTTTCTATATTCTAATGATTTAGTACTTGTTTCTATTTCAGATATTTCAGTCAATAGTGAATTAAATGATTTTTTTAGTTCATCAATACTATACTCTTGAGCTGAATCTATTCGTATGTTACCTATATAAGAATCAACTAAATCATCGTCAAGAGTACCTGCCATTAACGTCAGTTCAACTAATTTTTCACCTGTCTTATCTAATGGTGATTTTGAAAATTCGTTACAAGAAATAACTAATAAAAGTAATATAAATGCTATATATTTCATAAATTAATGCTTTATTGAACAATCTATTAATGTTTTACCAATTTGTCCACCTTTTAAAATCAAATCTATCTCTGGTTTTATATCAAGTAGACTAACTTCTTTTGCCATACTATTTAAGCAATCCGGCTTCCAATCTTTACTTAGCTTCTTCCATAATTCTTTTTTTATTTCAAGTCCTCTTTCAGCAGAATCAATTCCTATTAAACTAACTCCTCTTTGAAGAAAAGGGAAAATATTTATATTCAAATCAGTAGACTCGACCATTCCTAATACACAAACGATACCATGATAATCAGTAGAGCGAAAGACTGTGGATAAAGTATTACCTCCAACTGTATCTATTGCTCCTGCCCATTTTCGAGAAAGAAGTGGTTTACCAGTAGTATCGAAAACCTCATCTCTAGCAATTATTTCTCTTGCTCCAATCGATTTAAGAAAATCAGATTTATCAAGTTTACCGGTAGATGCAATTACTTCAAATCCCAACTTATTTAATATTGCAACTGATATAGATCCTACACCACCTGTTGCACCAGTAACAAGTATCTTTCCCTTTTCGGGAGTTATATCGTGTTTATATAGTTCGTTTATACATATTGCAGCAGTAATTCCAGCTGTACCAAATATCATAGACTCTTTTAGAGTTAAATCCTCTGGTAATTCTATTACCCAGTCTATAGGAACAGAAACATATTCTGAAAATCCACCATTAGTGTTCATTCCTAGATCATGACCAGTTACAACAACTTTATCACCAACTTTAATTTTATTAGTATTACTTTTTACAACTATGCCAGCAGCATCTACTCCGGGAGTGTGGGGATATTTTCTAGTAATACCTTTATGCCCTTTAGCACTAAGTGCATCTTTGTAATTCAATGAAGACCAATCTAACTTTATTAATATGTCGTTAACATGTAATTTATCTAAATCAAGTTCTTTGAATGAACTAGTGTACAAATTGTCATCAATTTCTTCTGTTACAAAAGCAGTGTATTTCATTAATTTCTATTTTTTTATTTGTTTTAACGCTTTTTCAGTTTCACTTATAAGTGGAGCTGTTGATATATTATTACCTGTCGCCTCTCTCATCCACTTATTGGGAGTCAATTTCCCAATTTTCGCCATTCTTTCAAACTCTGTCCCCAAGTTTTTACCTTTAATATACTGTTCAATTTGGAATTCAATAAGGTGTCCAATTGGATAAGCAGAAAGATATAGTGGATAAGAAATCATGTGGGAATAAATACCTAAAATATTACTATCATCAACTCCAAATACAGGAGCATAATATTTATTCCAAACATCAATAGATACTTTGTTAACAGCAATATTCAATTCTTCCTTAGATGCATTAGGATTATCATATAACCACATCCAAGTTTTTTGATCTACTAATGAAGCACCCATTATTTCGAATGTTGACCAAAAATTATCAAGTACATAAAGACTATGTTTATTAGGGTCTTCCGAATCTATACCTAATAATTCTAGATCTCTCATTTGGAAAACAAAGGCTAATGCTTCCGTAAAAGCAGTGTTTGGAACTCCGTTCAACATATAGTAGTCTATATCGTACAATGATAAAGTCTGTTCTACATTATGACCAAACTCATGTACGGCGATATTGTACCCTTTGTAATCCATACCATTAGGAGCTATTTTAGTTCTTAATCTTGCTGAAACCCCTTTCATTTCTGCACCCCAGGCATGACCTGCTCCTCTAGATGGATCAACCTCAATTTTATCAGATATGTAATTGGCTCTTTCTTTTGACCAACCTAATTTGATAAGTATATTTGGTAAATCTTTTTTAATTGATTCAGGGGTCGGATATTTCTCTTTGGTGATTTTATTTAAATCTTCTTCATTTATCGAACTTCTTGATTTAAAACCATCATACCAAATATCAAATGGTTGTAAACTTCTACCCAATCTTTTATTGATTAAACTTGCTACTTTTTTAACTGTTGGAGAACTTACAAAGCTTACAAATAGTGATTCAACCTCCTCAATTGACATTTCCATTTCACCAGTAAATTTTCTTTGAATATAAGTTGACATTGATGGAGAGTATTCGTCAATATTCTTAAGTGATTCGAATTGATTTAATATTTTTTGATACCTAGTATTTGGTTCACTTTCAAAGTCTACTATTTTACCATTTTCAAATAGTTGATTCGTTACGGGATTCCAATCATATTTGTTATTATTTATAAATTTTTCAGGAATTTCTTGAGTTATTATTCTCTGCATAATAGAGTAAATCAATTTCTGTTTTTTCAATCCATTTTCATCATTTGCATATTGAGATTTTAATTCATCTCTGAGATTCCAATGTGTTATTAGTTTCAACTCTTTAGGAAAAGGATGGTTTCCTTCGTCATCTATTATATTACCCATGTGAATGTAATATTCATAAATATATGCATCAGCTTCTGAATTAACTTTAGCAAAATCTTGCAACAATCTACTTTTTATTCTAGATGTAAATAAGTCTCCTAAACGAGCATATGCCCATTGTTTACGTGACCATTTATCTTCATTCGCTCTTTTCTCTTCTAGAGAATAATATGGGAAATTAAGTATTACTATGAACGCTATTTTATTTTTATATAAATCAGATTCTAAGTGAGCAGAGGGATTATAACTATCGAACATCCTATCTATATCTGTAATATCTCCCCATTCTAGAGCCACAGGCCTTTTAATATCAAGCATCATTTTATTAAAATGACCATTTATAATCTCTAAATTTGCTTGTATTTTTTCGAATAAGGTATCAAGTTTTTGACCTTCAACATAAAAGTTTTTTTCAACGAAGTCTATAAATTCTGGTGTTTTTCCATCTGATTCAGTCCATAATTTCTGGGTTTGTAATACGCCTCTTTCAAATCTCAATTTATCATTTTCTGACAGATTTTTCTTACTTGCTAAAATTGTAGTAACTGTAGCATCACTAATATTACTCAACTCATTCGAATGAGCATGATTATTAGAAGGAAGAAGAAATAAAGACAATAGGCATATTCGTAGGATATTTTTAAATTTAATCATTAATTTTTATTTAATTATAGTCAAAAAATACATTTGAATATAGTGCTTAGGAAGGAAATAAGCTAATAAAATTAAACTGAATACTACACTAAAGTGTAATATACACGACCTATTGTTTGATAAAGTTCTTTATTTTTCTGTCAAATCTTTATCATAAGCTTTGATAATCTCTGCTACTAATCTATGACGAACAACATCATGTTCATTGAAATAAACGAAATCAATTCCATTTATATTTTTTAAGATTCTTTGTGCTGAAATTAGACCTGATTTTTTGTTTCTGGGTAAATCTATTTGTGTAGTATCACCAGTTATTATTGCTTTCGAACCAATACCCAATC
>JAUHXN010000167.1 GCA_030426865.1 bacterium
AACTCTGTGGTAAGTTAATGCCGCTCTTATACAGTTCTTGAATTCTTTTTCTGGAATTTCTTCATCTAATTGGAATACTATAGCTCGTTTCCCTTCGAATTCGAATATATTTTCATAGATTTTTTTAAATGTCTCTACGAGTGTAGTTGAGCAACTGAAGTACATAGCATATTGTTCTGGCGATTTGGGTTTCCAATCAATTCGTATTGTACTTCCTTTCTTTGCTAGATAGCTAGGTTCGCCCCACTTTAGAGTTTCTTCTAGTTGAGTTATTTCTTCAATTTCGCTTGCAGTTTCAAATATTATTCTTCGAAGATTTTCGATTTTACTCCGAACAGCATCAGGATAATTTTCAAATACTAGATTTACATCGGGGTTAGAATTAATAGACAGGTTAGTCATTTTTTTCTCATTGTCAAAAAAAAGCCTTCTAATACAAGAAGGCCCGTATATTAAAGTATTAAAGCAATTATGTTTTAATTTGTTCTAATTCTCAACACCATATCCATATGCGATTTGATATAGTCAAATTTATTATCGACATTTTCACCAACTAGACCACTATACTCTGTAACTACAACAAAGTAAGGACTCTTTTTGATTTGTTCAGAAATTAAGTTCCCTAGTTCACTAGGAACTTCTATAATGTGTTTAGCTGTCTTATAATAGTCGGAAACATGAAGATTCTTGAATTCACCTAATTTATATCTTTGACCCGGTATTCTACTACCATTAAAAGTAGTTGGAATTAGATAAAAGTTTACTGATTCGAAAACAATAGAATCAATATCCATATTGTTTTCTGTTCTTAGCTCATCTATTCTATAATTAAAATGTAGAATAGTTGCATCTTCAATTTTGTCTTTATTATCTCTATATGTTTCATAATCGTTCAAATCAGTGAAATCAATAGAGCTATCTGGAACCATCTTGTCTTCAAAAATGGGATCAAAGTCAACAGTAATTTGTAATATAACATCACTTATGTTTGTTACATCACAACTATTAAAGCCTATGATACCAGCTGCAACTAAAAGTGCAACTACAATGCTTTTAATGTTTTTCATAATATAAATACCTATAATAATTAATAATCATATTTTTATTCAGTGACTTCGTCGTTATCAACCCATTCTTTGAAACGAAGTCTGATACCACCGTTAAGGAACATTTGTGAAGCATATCCCATATCCAAATGAAGGTCCATTATTCCAAATTCGTAAGAAGCACCAACTGTAAATCTCCAATTAGTGAAAGTTTCTATATCAAATGATAGTGGCTTTAATAATCTAACTTCTTCATATGGGTTAGTTTCGACATTCTTTCTAGCTGCAACGTGTGCATCATAGTTTAATTGTTGTTCAGTCGAAATAGCAGATCTTGATTTCAGGGTGATTCCATCTTCTTGATAATATTCAGCTTGGTAACCATTTTGTCTTACCATATTGAATGTACCTGATAAATCTTCAATCTGTAATCCACCATAAAGTGAGAAGCCATCGCCAAACCCTTTACTAAAGTGAAGACCAACTGACCAAGAATTCATATCGATTGTTTCTGCTAGAGTCATAAATTGGTAAGATGCATTTAAAGCAAGTGCCATATCGTCTTCTTCATTGAATAAGTCCATCCAATGGTCTAATTGTTGATTTGCAGAAATTGCTAAGTGACTATACATCTCATCGTCAATTGGAGCACCTAAGAATCGAAACCTTAGTTCAGTCCTTGTAGGTAAACCAAAGACTAGTTGAAATGCTGGTAATGAAGCCATAGTAGTAATATTAGTTCCTTCATTGAAAGCAATAGTTTTGTATATACTATCTGCTGGGTCTCCACCTTGGACAGGCGCTACTACATAGATCGCATTACTTGCACCACCGTATATAGTAGGTTGCTCAACAGTTCCACTTATATTCCTTACGATTTTACCATTTTGATAAATCGCATTGTCCATTATTGTTGTGTCTCCGAATGCAGCAGGTAATACAGCATCGTAAACTTGTTGACTACCTGGTATAAGAGTAGAGGAAAGTGATAAATCAATTCCTATAGAATAACTCTCATCATACGAAGCAACTGTAAACAGGTTTGATTGGGCACCTTGACCTATAGTTGTGAATAATGGTTTTGTATATCCTTGTAAGTTTTTCGATGTAAATAAATTGAAATCACCTGGTACTTCAAGTACTCCATCTTTATTAAAATCAGCTTTTGCATCAAAGGAGAAAGCCACTGATATTGTAATTCCAATTAAAAGTAAAATAACTTTATTCATAAGTACTCCTAAATTTGAGATTTGATTGCTTTCAAATTAATAATTATTTCAAAAAAACTATAATCATATTATCTATTTGCGAACTCTATCATATTTTTATTATTCATTTTTTTAAATACATATACATACATCTGTGTTGGGTTACTGACCTTGACTTTGCCTTTCACTTTTGGTCTTATAAGCACAGTTGATGTTTTTGTACTATAAACATTATTTGCATCAAGTATTAGTTCTATGTCTGATAGTTCTATTTCCGAAATGGCAGTTATACCACCTTTCACAGTCACATCGAACCTTTTAGGCATAATATCATAACTCTCAGCTTTACCATTAATCAGTGTATAAGGTACATCGTTGAAAGTTCTTTCCGCTATTTGTTCAAGTTTACCATACACATATACACTTTGTCTAGATTTAGCAACTATTGACTCTAAGGTATCTTGAAGTGAAATTTTAGTTCGGAATTTATTTGCAACATTACTGATTACAGTATATTCAGTCTTCCATGCCTTTATTTTACTTACTACCTTATTATTTCCTTTAATTCGAATTCTCTCTGGCTCAACTTTAGGACCTTCTACTAGAGTAAATCCTTGAGTAGGCACTATTTTAACATCGGGTTCTACTTCTACGAAGTACTCACCACTTATACCTGTCCTTATTTCAACATTGTCAGGTAGAGCATCTATTGTTTCTAAATTGCCAATATACCTAACCGATTTGAGTATTTGTTGCCTCCCTACTTCGATATCATTTTTCTCTATCCTTTGTTTTGATAAATCAAGGCTAATTTCTTTAGAAGTATTGAAGAAAAGTAAGTTGAATATATCCCAACCCTTTCCTTTTACTTCTATATCCAAATTCTGTGGAATCGGGTTCTCTATCGCCCTATTATTAGGCATTATCACTTTCAAAGGTACTTTGACGAATGTAACGTATTCGTTGTTGAGAGTAGTATATACCCACAGAGTTATTGCTAATAATATAGCTCCGACTAAGGATTTCTTTACTCTAAACTTCTTTTTCATACATCACTTCTCGTCTTTTTATTAGTTCTTTATAATTTACTAATAATGAATCATTTTCTGGTTCTTTTTCTATTCTTTCTATTACTAAATTAATCTCTTCATCCAAGTTGTTAAGTATTATATTTCTGATAGCTTGTTGAATTAATAATTCCTCATTTAGTGTTTCAACATGTCTAAATTTGTCCCATTCATCTGATGGTCTAAATTCTTCGTTTAGTAATAGAACATTAGTTAATATATCATTTATTTTCTCTTCTGCTTCTTCTGAATGTAAAATTTGTTGAAATAGTTCCTCTGTAGTATTAAACTCAAGGTATTCTAAATGGTCAAATATTCGCATTGCCATCTCAGATTGGAAAAACTCAGGTGTTAACTGTAGTCTTTCTATTACTTGCTTTATATCTTTACTATGAAGAAGATAAGAAAATATTTTTATTTCAGCGTCATTTAGTACTTGTTTAAGTTCCGAAACCATATTTTCTGGTTGCCAAGTGCTCTTACCTCCTTGTATTAACTGGAGATTTCCCCGTTCCGTATTATTGCTAGCTTTCGATTTTTCTTGATAGATTAACCCTCTTTCGGACTCGCTCAAATCTAATAGCGAGGCAAGACTATTTATATAATGGTCATGAACAAATACATCTTTTATTTTGTTTATTGTTCTAACCATCAACTGTAAAAATTCAGAAAGAAGTTTAGGATTCTTAAAATCACTATTTTTCTTAAAGTTCTCAACTCTAAATTCTACAAAAGTCTTTGCTTTTCTGAGCAATAACTCATATTCCTTCTTACCTTTTTCTCGGATAATACTGTCAGGGTCTTGTCCTTCTGGTAGAACAACAATCTTGACATCTATCTCATTTTCCAAACATAAATCAATGGATTTGTCAGCAGCATTTACTCCAGCTCTATCCGAATCATAATTCAGGTAAACTGAATTTACATATCTTTTTAACCTTGTAGCGTGTTTCTCTGTAAGGGCAGTACCACTTACTGCAACTACATTCTCTACTCCTGCTTGGCTTAGTGAAACAACGTCAGCGTATCCTTCTACTAATATTGCTACTTCATTATTCCGAATGGCATCCATCCCTTCGTAAAAGCCATATAAAACATCACTTTTATCATATATTGAAGTTTGGGGTGAATTGATATATTTCGCGGCTTTTTCGCTATTAGTAAGGTCTCTACCACCGAATCCGATAACTTTACCTAGATGATCTTTGATAGGGAAGATGGCTCGACCTTTAAATCTATCATACAGTTTACCATTTTTACTTTTACCAATAACACCAGACTCAAGCATTATCTGCTCTGTATATCCTTTGCTTCTAAGATGATTTACAGTTGCATCCCAGCTATCAGGTGCGTAACCTAATGCAAATTTATCTTGAACATCACTAGTAAATCCACGTTTTATAAAGTACTCTATGGCAATGTGCTTTTCATCTAATCGCATTGAAGTAATGTAAAACTTCTTGACTTCTTCGAGTAATTCAAGCGTTCTTTTTCTTTTTGATACTTTTTCGGTACTTTGTTTTTGTTCCGAATTCGATTGAGTAGGTATTTCAATACTTAGCTTATTTGCTAGTTCTACTACCGCTTCTAGAAATGTTATTCGTCTATATTCCATAAGGAACGTGAATACATTACCACCTTTTCCTGAGGAGAAATCTTTGAATATTTGCTTATCTGGCGATACTACGAAAGATGGGGTTTTCTCATTAGTAAAAGGACTAAGGCCAATATAGTTTTTTCCACGTTTTTTCAATACCAGATGGTCACTAATTATCTCTACTATATCAGCGTCCCGTCTTATTTGTTCTATTATTTCTTCTGGTATATGCATCTTAATTCATTTTATCTATTTGACAGCAATCTTCACATTGCTTGACTAATTGTTCCAAACTTAATTCGTTGTTCGGTGGTATATAGTGACCCGCTATCTCAGCAGCTGGTACTAATACAAAATTTCTTTTTCTATATTCTTTATGAGGAATCGTTAGACTCTCAGTTTCTACTATTTCTTTTCCGTAGAATATTATATCTATATCTAACTCCCTTTCGTGCCATCTTTCACGTTCTAGTCTGCCATACATTTTCTCGATTTCTTTACACTTGGCCAGCAAATCAGTAGGGGAGTGTTGAGTCATACCTTTGACACAAATATTAATAAACCAATTCTGGTCTTTCACCCCATAAGGCTCTGTACCATAATAAGAAGACACTACTACCTGCGAAATCAATCCAAGCTCAACTAACGTCTCTACAGCATTGTCTAGGGTAGTTTTTTTATCCCCAATGTTAGCACCCAATGAGAGCAGAACGAAAGTATTTTTAATGTTAGATTCTATCAATTTGTATTCGCAGTATGTATATTTACTCAACTTCAATATAATAAAAAAATGGGGGATTTAAAGTGTAATTAGTTCACTGTGGCTCTCGAAGTGAACAAAAGTTTAAATTTTCTAGAATTCTTGTAGCATCGGATGATATGTCATTGCGAGGACACAGAGCGAAGCGATGTGGAGGTGGCAATCTCCATTTACAAAAATACTGTATTTATCTCTATTTATATATTGTATAGACATATTGCTTGTGATGAGCTGCGTCGAAGTACATACGTCTCCTAATCCTTCAAACCCTTTTTTACAAGTGGGCTTCCGACTTTGCGTCACTCTGAGCGTAAGCGAAGAGTCTAGGGTGGAATGCTCAATATTATATTATTTTACTTTCACTCGACTAAGTTGAACTGAATAAAACTGAATTCTAATGTCAAAATAGAATCTTCAATATCAAACTGATTAACTAACTTCAGTTTCTTGTATTCTACCTTGCTGAACTTTGAAATAGATAGCCTAGTTTTAATTATTTCAATTTCGGGGTTACTACTACTAAATGCAAATTCAACTGAGTCGTCATATGGACTATAATTATGGACTGGTTTACCAAAAATTATTATTAATTCTTTTAATGTAATATTTAAATGCCATACAATAGCTTTAAGTTTATAATTATTCGAATCATCATATACAATTTCTATATTTTGAAATCTAGAATCTTTTGGTATCAAAGATCTTCTAATTAAGTAGGGCTTATACTCTTTATACGGTAATTC
>JAUHXN010000168.1 GCA_030426865.1 bacterium
AGCTTTCTCAGATATTTGTTTCAATACATCAGTGATAGTCATGCTGCCATCTTTAACATATTGTTGTTCTACTAAACAATTTTCTTTGTAGAATTTGTTGATTCTACCTTCTGCAACTCTTTCAGCTATATCAGCTGGTTTACCTTCTTCTTGAGCTTGTTGTTTGTAAAGTTCTTTCTCTTTATCTAGTATTTCTTGAGTAACAGTAGATCTATCTAAGAAAGATGGGTTCATAGCAGCAACTTGCATAGCAATATCTCTTACCAATGCTTTCGACTCATCATTAATCTTTGAAGAACTTACCTCTACTATAACACCCAATTTACTTCCACCATGGATATAATCTACTAAATAACCAGAAGTTTCTAAGTTTTCAAACTTACTAACTTCAATTTTTTCACTAAATTTAGCAAGTATTTCATTATATCTATCTTCTACTTTATTACCATTAATATCTGTAGCTAATAATTCTTCTTTCGTATTCGGAGATTTATCATAAACTACATTTGCAATAGAGTCAACGAAATTTACAAATTCATCATTTCTAGCAACAAAGTCAGTTTCACAAGTCACTTGAGCGATTGCCGCTTTTTGACCATTTTCAGAAACTTTTGTAGCTACTACACCTTCATTAGTATCTCTATCAGCTCTTTTCTCAGCCGAAGCTGCTCCTCTTTTACGTAACTCATCAATAGCTGTAGCCATATCTCCATCAGCTTCTACTAATGCTTTTTTACAGTCCGCCATTCCTGCGCCTGTTTTGTCTCTTAATTCTTTTACTTGTTGTGCTGTTATGTTTGCCATTTCTTTTTCTTTTCTTTAATGTTTCTAAAATTCAATATTTATAAAAAGAGCATCCTTTTGAAAGATGCTCTAGTTTGTAATTCATTATTCAGCTGAGTCTTGTTTAACTTCAGCTTTGTCTGAGCCCTCTGAGACTTCCGATTTCTTTTTAGGCTTATCAGAAGCACCTTCTTTCTTTCTTTCTCTTAGTTTTCTTTTCACTTTCGTTTGTTCTTCACCAGAATCTTCGTTCTCTTTATTGATTCTTTCAGATTCAGCTGCCAATTCTGCACGTTTAGTCTTAGCTACTGTGTAACCTTCAACTAATGCGTCTGTGATAACGCCTAAAATCAATTCAATTGTATTTCTAGAGTCATCATTAGCTGGAATTGGGAAGTCAACTTCATGTGGATTAGAGTTGGTATCAACTATTGCTATAACAGGAATATTCAAGTTATGAGCTTCTTTGATTGCTAAGTGTTCTTTCTTTGTATCGATTACGAATAGTGCACCCGGTAAACGAGTCATATTCTCAATACCACCAAAGATTCTTCTTAGTTTTTCTCTTTCTCTATCAAATAGTAGTCTTTCCTTCTTTGTAATCTTTTCATAAGTACCATCTATAGACATTTTATCAATAGAAGATAATCTTTTGATAGACTTTCTGATAGTAGCAAAGTTAGTTAACATTCCACCTAACCATCTTTCAGATACATAATTTACGTCAGCTTTTTTAGCAGCATCTTGAAGTAAATCTTTTGCTTGGCTTTTAGTACCAACAAAAAGAATATTTCTGCCACCAAGAGCTATTTCGTAAGCAGCATCTCTAGCAAGAGTAAGTAAGATTTGAGTTTTACGAAGATCTATAATATGAATCCCGTTTCTTTCATTGAAGATAAAATCTTCCATTGCAGGATTCCAACGTCTGGTCAAGTGACCAAAATGAGCACCAGCTTTAAGTAGTTGCTCTATTTCTACATAGTGTTTCATGTATTTCCTTATATTTTGTGTGTTTTAACTACTGCTAGAAAGATCTTGGTACATACAATTTGTATGCAACACACAGTACTTTCCAACATGATTGATAAATAATTCTTCTTAACGTTTCGAGAATTGGAATTTCTTTCTTGCTTTTTTGCGACCGTATTTCTTACGCTCAACCATTCTAGAATCTCTAGTAAGCAAATCCGCATCTTTCAACTGTTGTTTCAATTCAGGATCCATTTCAATAATAGCACGAGCTAATCCTAATTGGATAGCACCCGTTTGTCCTGTCAATCCACCACCTTTTACATTAGCTACTACATTGTACTGACCTTTAAGTTCAGTTACTGCTAATGGCTTAAGGATTTTTTCTTTGTTACTTTGGAGGTCAATAAACTGATCCACATCCTTGTCATTTATAATAAACTCACCCTTACCAGGTGTGATTCTTACAGATGCAACAGAGGTCTTTCTTCGACCTGTTCCCCAAAATTGTTTCATTCTAACTCCGATGTTATCTTATATTTCTAATTTTTTTGGCATTTGTGCTTCGTGAGGATGTTCTGAACCTACATAAACTTTTAATTTCTTAGACATTTTACGTCCAAGTTTAGTTTTAGGTAACATACCTTTTACAGCTCTTTCCAAAATTCTTTCAGGGTGCTTCTCTCTTAATTCCTTTACTGGTGTGAAAGTCTCACTACCATGGTATCCAGTATGCTTGAAGTAAGTTTTCTTATCTTCTCTTTTACCCGTGAAAACAACCTTTTCAGCGTTAATTACTACTACGCAGTCACCATCATCTACATGAGGAGTAAAGCTTGGCTTATGTTTTCCTCTTATAAGTGTTGCTATCTTTGTAGCTACTCTGCCAACAGTTTGGCCCGATGCGTCAACTATCCACCATTCGGTGTTGACGTCTTCTTTTCTAAGCGATTTGGTAAATTGTCCAGTACTCAATTTACATCTCCAAAATATTTCGTTTTAATTATAGCTTACAAAATTAAAAGATTTATAAGAATATATCAAATTATTTGAATTATAATCTGAACTTTTTTTCTAATTCACTATATGAGATTGTATAAGAAGTTAATTTCCCAGTCGGACTATGTTGTGGGTTTTGACAACTAAACAAGTCCAAATATAACTTTTTTAATTCAGATTTACTCTTATTCTCATTAATATTTAGATTTATACTTATTGCGATAATTTTCGCTATATACTCGTGAAGCTCTTCCCTATCAACATGTTCAGTGTCTATGAAATTGTTTGAAATTCTTTCAATTATGGATTTAATATTTCCGTTTTGTATAATTTCGGGAACAGAACTTACAATTACTGATTCATCATTAAAATCGATTACGAATCCATAATCCTTCAAATTATCAGATTGTCTTTTTAAGATTGCTAATTGTTTTTTTTCTAATTTAATTTCATCAGGAAAGAGTAAATCTTGACTTTTAGTTTGTTTATTATTGAATGTATTTAGTAAATATTCATAATAAATTCGTTGATATGCTCTTCTTTTATAAATTACTAATAGATGTTCTTGTTCTTTTACTATTACAAATCTGTCATCTATTAATAAATATTCGAATGATTGATCTTCATTCGAATTAAAGACTGCGCCTAAATCTGGACTTAATTCGTTTTTATTCTCTAAATTATCATATTTACTATACGACCTATCTTGTCTATAATTAAATGAAGAGTTTCTATTATTATGACTTTCTTCTAATATCTCACCAGTTTCTCTATTTACTATTAAGGGTTTATCATTAATATTTCTTTCAATTTTAAAAGGGGAATAGTTTAATTCTGTATCAATTTTAAATTCAGGTATTAAGTTTACCTCTCTTAAAGTAGTCATTACTGCATTTTTTACAATATTATATATAAGTCTATCATTCTCAAATTTTACTTCATGCTTTTGAGGGTGGACATTAATATCTATATTATTGTGATCAATTTCTAAAAACAGAACATAAAATGGAAATCTCTTTTCTTCGAGCAACTCTTCGTAGCAAGACATAATAGCATGATTGAGGTATCTGTTCTTTATCGTTCGTTCATTTAAGAACAGATATTGATTAGATGAATTTTGCTTAGCAAGAAATGGTTTCCCTATAAACCCATAGACTTTAATATTCTCTTCTTCATACTCCAAAGGTATTAATAAATCTTTAACCGCGTTACCTAAAGTAGCTACAATTCTAGTTTCTAAATCTGATGCATTCAAATCAAAAATTAAATTATCATCGTCATAGAAAGTAAATCTGATAGATGGAAATGAAAGTGCAAACTTTATCATAGTCTCAGATATAGCTTTGAACTCGCTCATATTACTTTTTAGAAACTTACGTCTTGCTGGTACATTGTAAAAAAGGTTTTTTACAAGAATCTGAGTTCCTTTATTACTATTAACCTCATCAATTACAGGAACTTTATTCGGTTCTGATATTAATTTATAACCAAATTTATCATTTTCTGAACGGGTTATTATCTCGACATGAGCTACTGAAGTTATTGAAGCTAATGCCTCACCTCTGAACCCAAGGGATTTAATTGCTTCTAAGTCTTTCTGGGATTCGATTTTACTAGTTGCATGTCGTTTGATACTTAGCTCTAGATTCTCTTTGCTCATACCACAACCATTATCTATTATATGTATGAGTCCTTTACCTGCATTTCGCACAACGACAGCTATCTCTGTTGCACCTGAATCAATGGAATTCTCAACTAATTCTTTGACAACTGATTCTGGTCTCTGGACAACTTCACCAGCTGCTATTTGATTAGCAATGAAATCAGGTAGAATTTTTATGATATTTTCATTTCTATAAACCATATTCCAAAATTAAAGGAATTATACATGAAAATGAAAATATGTATTGGTAAGTTGATAAATAAACAAGCCCTAATTAAAATTAGGGCTTGTTTTATAAATCTATTTTCTTGAATTGAGCTTGGAACTAAATACTTCTACTGCTTTGAATAAAGCAGAAAATACTGTTGTAGCTTTATCTATTGGAGTAGCTATACGGTTATATGATCGATTTACTAATCTTTCGTAAGGTTCTATTGAACTTAATACTCTATCTGTACCATTATTAACATTATCAATAAGCATATTAGCTTTGTCACTCGTCGTCTTCCAATGATTAAGATGTTCTAATGATTTTTCTTTCAGTTCAGACAAATCTTTTCTGGTTTCTGACATTTCCTCAAGAGTTATCATTAATCTAGTTTTTAGAACAGAAACGTTTTCTGTTATTTTATCTAGATTTTTAGTAGTATCATTTATTATTTTCATTGCCTTTGATAAAAAAACAATTACATAGACTACAAGAATAGTCACTGACGACAATGCTATAATAGCAATTACTTTAAGTACTTCATCCATAAGTATAACTACAACTTTGTTAAATTTAGTTTTGTGATTCGTTCATTTCTTTCTTAAATGTATCTACACCAGCTTTTGTAGCCGATCTAACGTCCTCTATTTTGTTTTGAACTGACTCCTTTGCAGAGCCTGCTTTAGATTTAGCTTCATTAAGTACACTTTCAGCAGCATAAAGTAATTCGTTAGCTTGCTTTTTAGCAGAATCAATAATATTCTGAGCTTTCACTCTACCTTCATTAACAGTAGTTGAGACTTGATGCCCAACCTTTTGTTCTGTTTCTGTCCACTTGTTATTTGCTTTACCGTATATTTCAGTGGATTTATCTGAAATATCCTTACGTAATTCTTTTCCAGATTTAGGCGCAGTCAATAATGCAACAGCAGCACCTACTGCTCCACCAACTATGGCACCTAATAAAAAACCTTTTGTATAATCTTGTCCGTTAGACATAATGACTCCTACCAATTTTCATTTAATATATTTTCTTTTTCGTGAGTTCTAAGTATTATTTCAGCAAGCTCTCTTACTGCGCCGTTTCCAGCTTTTGATTGACAAACATAATCTGCTACGTGTTTTATAGCGTCAACTGCATCAGCAGGGCATGCCGAAAATCCAACTAGATTCATAGCATGTAAATCATTTACATCGTCACCCATGAAAGCAATTTCTTTCAATTCTAATTCCATTTCTTCTGCTAACAATTTAACTGCATCAGTTTTATTATGACAACCCAAGACAGTAGAATCGACTCCAAGTTTCTTCGCTCTAGCAGCAGCAATTGGTGAATCTTCGCTTGTCATAACAGCAATTTTGAAACCTGCCTTTTTTAGAAGAACAATTCCCATTCCATCTTTAACATGGAATTTTTTCATAACCTCTCCTTCAGCAGTATAATACATACCACCATCGGTCATTGTTCCATCTACATCTAATATTATTAACTTTACATGTTCCAATTTATCATATCCAGTTTATTTTAATATTCTATTTTCCTAACTTTACAAAAATCATAAAGGGTAATTTTTGAAAAACTATATTGCTGTTAAATTATACGTTCCTGAGGAACACCAAGATACATATATTTCATTAATCTCAGATTTGGAGTTCACAGGGATAGAACAAGTCAACGATGAAATAACAATCAATTTCCTTGCCAATAACTATAACGAAATAATAAATAATGAATTGTTAGATGCTAGTAAAAACCTAGGGTTTGAGACTAGATTAATATCAATCA
>JAUHXN010000169.1 GCA_030426865.1 bacterium
GGGAATATGACAATTAAACTTGAAAGTAGTATTGGGATTAAAGCAAAATATATAATTGTTAATTTTTCTTGAATGTTCATTTAAGAAACCTTCACCCCACAACAAACCCAGCGAAACTGACCATAGATTCAGTTTCTTCTTCTTGCCATTGGTTGTATCCTGCTGCCATTACTTCTTTGCTATCAACTAAGCTGAGTGCTGCATAGAATGGTGCAGTGCCGCAAATTTTATTTTTATCACCGGCATCAGTAACTTCAGTGAAAAAGGCATTTTTATCAGCTTTAGTTAGCATTTCTATTAGTGATTCATCTTCGTGTTTGACTCTGATTTGTTCTGTTGCAGCAGGAAATTCATCACCGAATTTTCTACCAACGTGAGACAAATCTCCACTAGATAATATGAGAACTTTTTTACCTGAAGTGGCTATTGCATCTTTTATAGCATCTATAGTGCTATTATATTTTTCGTTGCTATCGGGTGTAGTATTTTCATTGAAATAATGAGCTGGCGACCCCGTAAGAATAGGTACTATTTTAAAGCTTTTATCACCTAATATTCTTTGCAAAAACAGTAGGTGGAACTCCAATGAATGCTCTTTATAGTGAGCTATATCATCTAAAACGATGTCAGTATTTTTCTCTATTTCTGCAATTAACTCATGATCAATATTTGCAGTTCCTAATGGAGTCTTGAAGTCCTTTTTGGAAAACATAAAGTCTGCTGTGCTTCTGTAATGACCAGTTCCAAGCATAATAACAGTATCAACATCTTCGACATTGTTCAAAGCTAGAAAAGAGTTAGCATAGGTTTCCCAAGATTCTTCCAACCGCAGATCAATATGCGGAGCAAGTATGGCTTTTATTGGCTTTTCGGTTAACTGCTTTCCTTTATCTAGTATTATATCTAAAAACGCAGTTAATTCCTTCGGGTCTTCAGGATAAGAAAATGATTGGCAATATGAGTTTCGTACATTACCATCAACATATCTTTGCATACTTTCTATCGCCATTCTGGTAGTTGGCGTATCTATCATATTTAGTGTTACTAGATTGTCTAGTAAAGTGTAAAGTCTATCATCAGAGAGGTTTAGTAGTTTCGCAGCTCCATCTTTAGCTATTTCTTCTGGAGTTTTATTTCCTTCCATTAGTGTTTGGATTAGCGGATAATAAGAAAAGGGTAGGGCTATTGGTTCCGCAATAAGCAGAGGGTCACTGATATAGATAAATTTATTTTCAAACTCTTGGATAAGATCAATATCCAAATCATCTCTAAGCTTAATTTGGCTCATTTGGTTCGCTCTGTCTAGTTTTCTTTAATTCTTCCAATTTACGAAGTTTGGTTTTGAATTTGGACACTATAATCATAAATAAGACACCTGCTATAAGCATTGCTATACCAGCTATTAGAAACCATATTTCATTTGTTACTTTATAGACCCAAAGTAAAATGAAAAATGTTACAAAATTCGCACCTGACATGAACATTACTGACATTGTCAGATTTTTGTTCATATTATTTTCTGATTTTGCCATTACCTCAATGCCTCTTCTAGTGCAGTTTTAGCGTCCGTTTTATCATCACGATATTTTATAATCAAAGGTGTAGATATTGATAATCCATTTTCTTTAGCAAAAGGAGAGTTTATGGCTCTGCTACCTGGAACTACTACTGCGCCAGCTGGTATCTCCAAAGGACTTTCTGCTGTTGATGAAAGTACAGTACCGTTTACTAGGTCATACACTTTTGTACTAGCGTTAAGTATTACGCCTGTGCCTAGTACGGCTCTTTCTCTGACTAATACACCTTCGTAAACACCACAATTACCACCTATCATTACATTATCTTCGATAACTACAGGTCTAGCTCCAGCTGGCTCTAAAACTCCACCGATTTGTGAAGCGGCACTTAGGTGAACATTCTTACCAATCTGAGCGCAAGTACCGACTAATGCGTGGGAATCTACCATAGTCCCTTCATCTACATAAGCACCTATATTGATATACATAGGAGGCATACAGATTACTCCTTTAGCAACGTAACACCCGCTTCTGATGGAACTACCACCAGGTACAAGCCTTACTCCATCTTCTAGTTTTAGCGGCTTAAGTGGGATTGTATTTTTATCGAAGAAAACGAATTCTTCATTGATTGACATATCTTCCATTTTACTATATTTGAATAATAATAAAATGCCTTTTTTGACCCACTGATTAGCTATCCAACCGCCTTTACCGTCTGGCTCAGCTGCTCTGATAGTTCCATTATTCAGCTTGCCTATAATTTCAGCTTGAAGTTCTTTTATTTCTATTTCACTCGGATTATCGAGATTCTCAATTCTATTTTTTAAATCCATAATTCTATCGTTATTTAATTCTAATTTACTTTTTTTTCCATTTAACAATGCTGTGTGTTAATGCTTCCGTAATATGTTCTACGAAGATGATTTCTAGCCCTTTCTTTATAAAAGCATCGATTTCTTCTACATCCCTTTTATTATCAAATGGAACGAGAACTTTTTTGATACCACGTTTTTTTGCCGCTAATAGCTTTTCGCTAAGTCCACCAATTGGCAATATATTACCACGAAGTGTGATCTCACCAGTCATAGCTACTTTGCCACTTATCGGTTTATTAGTAGCCGCAGAGACTAAGGCAGTACACATAGTTATACCAGCTGAAGGTCCATCTTTAGGTATAGCACCTTCAGGAACATGTATATGTATTTCCATTCCCTTTGTAAACTCTTCTGGTACGCCTAGCAATTTGTAATTGGCTCTTACATAAGATAATGCCGCCATTCCTGATTCTTTCATCACGTCCCCTAACTTCCCAGTTAGTGTAAGTTTCTCACTCTTACTTGGCATTATATTTACTTCTATTGGAAGTAGATCACCACCTGTACTAGTCCAAGCCAAACCAGTAGCTACACCTACTTTATCTTTTAGGTCTTCTTTCTTCAGCTTATGCTTAGGTGCCTTTAGATATTCTTCTACCTTAGCAGGAGTAATTACTATACTCTTATTCTTATATTTTTTCTTGAATTCTGGGTTATCTTTTAGAGCCACAGATTTATCTTTTACTTTATCGCCATATTCTGCAACTATTTCTTTTGCTAACTTTCTAAATACATTTGCAATAGTTCGTTCCAAATTACGAACACCAGCTTCGCGAGTGTATTCCGTTATCATTCGAGTTATAGCTTTATCTTCGAACTTTATTTTAATATTATCAAAACCATATTCCTTTATTAGCTTAGGGATTATGTGTTTTTTAGCTATTTCTAATTTATCGTGATCAAGGTACGATGTTAGCTGTATTACTTCCATTCTATCTAATAGTGGTTGCGGTATATTATGCAATACATTCGCTGTTGTGATAAATAAGACGTTAGACAAATCATAGTCAACTTCTAGATAGTGGTCATTGAAGTTGATGTTTTGCTCTGGATCTAATACCTCTAGCAAAGCAGAAGCTGGATCTCCTCGGAAATCAGAAGCTAGTTTATCAATTTCATCTAAAAGAATTACTGGATTCTTAGTACCTGCTTTCTTCATAGATTGTATTATCTTACCTGGCATAGAGCCAATGTAAGTTCTTCTATGTCCACGTATCTCAGCTTCATCGCGTACACCACCTAATGAAAACCTAACGAATTCTCTATTCAATGCTCTAGCTATAGACTTAGCTAATGAAGTTTTACCTACACCGGGAGGGCCTACGAAACAGATTATCTGACGCTTCAAAGAACCTGCAAGATTAAGTACAGAGATAAATTCAGTTATTCTTTCTTTCGGCTTTTCCAAATCATAGTGATCTTCATCGAGTACTTTTTGTACATGATTTATATCTAAGTTGTCTTTGGAAGATTTATTCCAAGGTAATTGCGCCATTAACTCTAGGAAATTTCTATTAACAGAAAACTCAGGAGACATCTGAGGGGTCTTTCTTAATCTATTTAATTCCTCATCAGCTTTTTCTTTTGCATGTTTTGGCATATCAGCTTCATCAAGCATCTTACGAAGTTGTTCTATTTCTGGTTCAGATTCCTCATCTTCACCCAACTCTTTTTGAAGGGCTTTTATTTGCTCTCTTATATAAAATGCGCGTTGTGTTTTCTGTATAGAATCGCTAACTCTCTCTCCAACTTGATTCTGGATTTTTGAAAGCTCAATTTTAGCTGTTAGTAATTTCAGTAATTCAGTGTATTGCGATTTTAAGAATCTATGGTTTAGTATTCTTTGTTTTTCTTTGATATCAGCTTGCATATTAGCTGCTGCATAATACATCTTACGTACTGGATCGTCTATATTGTCAAATGCGCTCACCAAGTCAGGAGGTAAATTATCTTTGGAGAATACATACTCTTTGAAAATCTCACCTGTCTGTTGTATCAGCTCTCTAGTATCTTTATCTTTTTCGTTGTATTTTATTGGAATTTGTTCAATCACAGCTTCCATACAATCGCTGTTTTCAACTGGCTTTTTAATTTTAGCATGGAACATTCCTTCTATTAGTACTTTCAGTAAATTATTAGGTAATCTAAGTACTTGAATTATTTTCCCAATTGTACCATACTCGTTTATATCACCAATATTTGGCTCTTCTATATTCGAGTCTTTTTGACTTGATAGAAATATAAATTTATCATTGTCTATTGCCTTAGCTATTGCTTTTAGTGATGAAGTTCTACCGATTAATACGGGGAATATCATATTAGGGAACAATATCATCTCACGTAGAGGTAATACCGTCAAACTCTCTGGTATCTCTACGCTTTTCATCTCTGCATCTACTATTGATTTCAATACTTCTTCTTGCTTTGCCATTCTATTCTTGTTTTATTTATTACTTAGTTCGCCATAGACGGACATTAAGTATATTAGTTTATTACAATTATAATATAAAAAAAGGCAACTTATTGCGAAGCTGCCTTTTACAAATTTATACAATTTCTATTAAATAGATGCTACTTTATGAATCCAACCGTGAGTATCTTCGGACTCACCTCTCTGAATACCTACAATAGTCTCGTACATATCGTGAGCAACAGGGCCAATTTCATTATTATTTATTATAATTTCTTTGCCTTTATAATTCAATTTTCCAACAGGTGAAATAATTGCAGCAGTACCTGTTCCAAATATTTCTTTCAACTCACCTCTCTCATGAGCATCATATACTTCTGATATTCTGATTCTTCTTTCAGATGTTTTAATTCCTTTCTCTTTAGCTAAAGCTAGAACAGTTTCTCTAGTAACACCTGGTAATATAGAACCTTGGTCTAGAGTCGGAGTTACTAATTCATCTCCTATAACGAACATAATATTCATAGCTCCGACTTCATCTACATACTCTTGGTGAACTCCATCTAGCCATAATACTTGGTCAAACCCTTTTGCTTTCGCTTCTTTTCCAGCTAATAATGATGCAGCATAGTTTGCAGCAGTTTTAGCCATACCTAGACCACCTCTAACCGCTCTTACATATTCATGCGATACTAATATACTTACGGGTTTCAAACCAGCAGCATAGTAAGAAGCAACAGGTGAACAGATGATAACTAATTTATAATTATCTGAGCTATGTACACCAAGGAAATTACTAGAGCCAAACATAACAGGTCGTAGATATAATGCTTGACCACGTTGCTTAGGTATCCAATCTTTCTCAACAGCTACTAAATCATTAATTGCTTCAAGGAATTTTTCTTCTGGGTATTCGGGCATAACTAATCTAGTAGCCGAATTATTTAATCTCTTAGCGTTTCTATCCGGTCTGAATATGTTTATATCGCCATTTATATCCAAGTAAGCTTTTAAACCTTCGAATATTGTTTGACCATAGTGCAATGTACACATAGTTGGCTCGAAAGCCATATCACTATAAGGTAATATCTGTCCTTCTTCCCACTGTCCATTTTTATAGTCAGCAACAAATATATGATCCGAAAAGATTTTACCAAACCCTAGCGAATCCCAATTAACATTTTCAATTTTACTACTTTTAGCTTTTGTTATCTTAATTCTATCATCTAATACGTTCATTACAGTCTCCATATTATCATTATCATATTTTGGGGATTTCTTATTTCCCGAAACGATTTACTTCATTATTTTATTTGAAATCGTATGTTGTATCTAAATCTCTTGGGATTGATTTTAATTTTAATTTTTAACTTAAATTATTCATAAAAAAGCTTCTAAAGTCCTTTAAAATTCGGTTTTCGAAAATATTTTCGAATTATTCTTCGTTTTAAGGCCTTTTTATGACAAATTTTGAAAATTCTTTTTTATCAATTTTTCGCTTAAAAACGATTTTTAGAGTTTCTTCGTAATTTGTAGAATTTCACTTTTTTTAATAATTATATATATATCTCATTATCTTTTTTTTA
>JAUHXN010000170.1 GCA_030426865.1 bacterium
TTGGATTTTGTGTCGAATTTGGGAACTGAAAACGAGCTATCGAAATCCTCTAAGTCAAGTGAATTGGATAAATCTTTAGTAGATAAAAGACTTTCTCCTTCACTCTCATCTTCGAATTCATTTTCGAATGGGTCTATGTTTCTGGTATTACTCATTTTTCAATGCTTTATAATTTCTAGAAGTAGCATCTATATCTAGTTGCTCAAGTCTATATCTGAGTTTTGCTCTCGATATACCTAATATTTTCGCAGCTTTTATCTGATTACCTTTGGTAATTAACAAAGTTTGATGAATCAAATCTTTGATAATATTACCCATAAAGGCACCCTTATCAGAGATTTTGAGGAAGTGCTCACCTTCATTCAAATATATCTCTCTTGGAGATTCGTCTTTGTTCTTAGATGCTTTTCTATCCACTCTTAGGAAGTTTAAGGATTCTTTGGAAATCACATCATCTTGCTCTAGCAATACTATTCTCTCAATCACATTAGTCAGCTCACGAATATTTCCTTTCCAATGATATTTTTGAAGTATTTGTGCAGCTTCAGGGGTAAAACCTTTTATATCTTTACCAAAGGATTTGTTGAATTTCTCTACAAAATTAGAAGCAAGTAATAATATATCTTCATTTCTTTCTCTTAGTGGTGGTAAAGTAATAGATGCTACATTAAGACGGTAATAAAGATCTTCTCTAAATTCATTTTCTTCGACCATCTCTTCCAAATCACGATTAGTAGCTGCTATTACTCTTACATCTACTGTTAGTTCTTTGGAACCACCCAATCTGTAGTATTTCTTTTCTTGAAGTACTCGAAGTAATTTGACTTGCAAATCTAAGCTCAATTCACCTACTTCATCTAGAAGTATTGTTCCGTGGTTAGCTTGCTCAAATCGTCCTTGTTTTACTTTTTCAGTCGCACCTGTAAATGCACCTTTCTCATAACCAAATAGCTCATTCTCAGCAAGTTCTCTCGGTATAGCACCGCAGTTGATAGTTACGAATGGTCCTTTGGCTCGAGGTGAATTATCATGAATGTGCCTTGCCATCAGCTCTTTACCAGTCCCCGATTCCCCTAAGATAAGCACAGTAGTATTCTCAGCTTTGGCAAAAAGTTTTCCCATTTCCATCGCCTTTCTAAGACCTTCAGATTTACCAATTATCTCACTAGGTTTTGACTCGCTAAGCTGTTCCGAGAGTATATCAACTTTACGTCTTAGATCGTGGTTATCTAAAGCTTTTTCTACACTTAGCTCTAACTGCTCTAAATCTAGTGGCTTTACAATGAAATCTTCGGCACCCAATTTCATAGCACGAACAGCCATTTTGATATCTGAGAAAGCAGTCATCATAATAACTGGCATTTTAAAGCCTTCATTACGAAGAGTTTCTAAGATATCTAGTCCGTTAGCATGACCTAGGAATATATCTAGTAAGACCAAATCTGGCCCTAAAGATCCAATCTCTTCCAATGCCAGTTTAGCATCATTATAAACCTGTATCTTACTATATGATTCTGATAATATATCACTAACTGTATCACTTACAAGCTTATCATCTTCTATTATCGCTATTGTATAGTTCTTTTGTGCCATCTTTTAGTATTTTAATTGAAATTCAATTGTAAACTTAATGAATTAATTTTGCTTATTATAATATTGGTAGCTTAACGTAGAAACAAGTCCCTTCATTTAGATTGCTTTCTACATCTATAACTCCGTTGTGTTGGTGCAATATTCTTTGCGTAATTGGTAAACCCAACCCAGTACCTTCTGTCTTTCTAGTGAAAAAAGGATTAAATATTTTTTGTAAGTCTTCTGATTGTATTCCACATCCTGTATCTTTAACTGCAGTTACTACATAATTAGTTTCACTAGCTTTTATTCCCATTTCTACATAGGTTGAAATAGAAATGGTGCCTTTATCTTTTATAGCATCACTAGCATTAGTAAGTAAGTTAATAAACACTTGTTGTATTTGTTTAGCATCAGCAGCAGTATCAGGTAGATTTTCATCTAGCTCAACCTTTATTTCAATGTCTTTTCTTTTGATTACAGGTTTTACCATATCAAGAGAAGTTGGTATTATCTTATTGACATTAAGCTTTTCGACACGAGGAGTAGCTGGACGAGAAAAATTAAGAGTTAGCTCAACTATACGAGAAATACGCTCTGCGCCTGAGATTGCATTTTTAATATAATTGAAATTTTTATTTTCTTCCCCAAGATTTCTTTTCATCAATTGTAAATTAAGATTAATCGCAGCTAACGGATTTCGTATTTCATGTGCTACACCAGCACTAAGCTGTCCTAAAAGTACTAATTTGTCTGCTTGTACCATTTTATCAGTGAGTGCATGTTGCTCACTAACGTCTCTTGCAATAGCGTAAATTAGGTCTGTATCATAATGCCTGAAAAATCTAGCACTAACTTCTACCATCAGATTAGGATTATTCGGAGTGTCTATAGATAACTCACTAAGAACAACGGGCGAAGAAGACTTCTTTAGTAGTTTGAATATTCGTCTGAATTGTGGCATTGTTGCACCAACTAATTCATTTTTCGGAATCCCAAGTAATGTAGCTGCATAATCATTCGCATCAAGTACATCCCAAGCGTCGGGCTGAACTATAAATACGGCATCAGTAGCATTATCAAAAAAGGATTTGTACCAGAGTAGTTTCTGTTCGAGTTTGTCTATTTTATTGATTAACTCTTCAGTTTCAGCGTACCCTCTATCAATTTCGAAGTCTTTTCCCATTAGAAAGCATAATCTATTTTATTTATTGTGCAATGTAAGGTATTATATAATGAAAATCAATTATTTTTTCTTAGTTGAGTCTGCTGGTGCAATCTCTTTTGCTGATTCAGTTTCTTCGTTAGGTGGTAATTCCGTTGGTGGTTCGTCTGCTTCAAATAAATTAAGAGGATTAACTTTATCGAAATCAATATTTTTCAACATTTCTATAGGTTTGGATATCATATTTTCGCCTTCTTCTAGTGCTTTACTAGGATCATTCATCAAATCACTAGGTGTTACTGGCTTATTAAGATTAATTTGGTTTGGTGTAGTAGAGAGTGCATTAGGCAATCCTTTTATCGCTTCTTTCTCTTCTACAACAAATTTAGGTTTATACGCTAATGAATCTGGTAATTCTTCTCCATTTTTTAAACTCTTCATCTGAGCAAGAGGGAGTATCATCTCTAATGCATACTCAGATTTCGGATATTTTTCTATAAGTAACTCATAGTAGAATATTGCGCTATCTAAGTTTGCTAAATCGTTTTCAAATATCCACCCGATATTATATAATGAACGTGGCGCCAATTTATGATTCGGAAATCTCTCATAAGCACTGTAGAACTGTTTTATTGCGAAGGGATACTCTCGTATTTTCTTTAATTTCATACCTGATGAGAATAGCTCTTGGACTGTATCTACGATAAACTCATCGGTAAATCCTAGTATTTTCATAGCATCACGACCATACTCAGTCATTGCATAATTATCAGCTACAGCTTCGTAAAGTGAGTCAGATTTGTACGCATCATCTTCTCTAATAACTCGTGCATAAGAATATAAGAAACGAGAAGTTTCACTCATATTTTTCGGAGCTACATCGTATGATTTTTTATAGTAGAATTTTACAGAGTCCTGGTTACCCAACTCTTCGTGAATTCTACCAGCTTCGAAATATAACAATGCAGTGCTATACCTAATAGTATCATTATTAACACCCGTAGTATCGCTCTCTATTCTTTTTAGATAATCATCAGCGCTTTTTATTTTGTATCTTAGTTCCGAAAGAGCTTTGAACATATAACTAGATTGTCTAAAAACTGGGGTTCTTTGGTTTCTTGCCTTTGAGAAGTATTGTTGAGCTTTAAAGTAATTCTTACTGTCATAGAAATCCATACCTCTCTCAAAACTATAAGTGTTAATAAGCATATTATTAACATAAGTAGTATCTGCATGATTTTCCATAAATTCTAGTGCTTCTTCGTCATCTGCCTTCATTCTTTTTTCAGTTAATCGACCTGAATAAGTATATCCCATCCATTCTTCGAATTTCGAATCCTCTTCTAAATGAGTTAGTAGCTCACTTGACTTATCGAAGTTTTTTACTCTTGCTTGACTCTGTGCTTCATAAAGATATGATTCATAAAGTCCTTCATAAGTTGGAGAGAACTCTCTTACTTTAGCAAACTCTTTAGCGGCTTTTTCGAATTCACCAATTCTATATAACAAGGCACCTAATTCTAGTTGCCATTTAGCAGCTAACTCAGCATTTTCTGACTGAGCTACAGCTTGTCTATACGGACGAAGTGCTTCTTCCTTATCTCCTTCATAAAGAGATAATTCAGCCTGCAAACGAAATGCTTCTGACAAAATATCATATCTTTTCTTCTGCCACGCAATATCAACAGTACGCGAAAGCATTATCTTGCCTGTGTAAAAATTACGTTGGATTAGTGAGTTTTTAGCAAACAGTAAATGTGCATCGGGGGAAAAATCACTATTCGGATATTTGTCAACTAACTCACTACACTTTATCTCCGATGGTCTCCATTCTTCTTGGTAGAAATAAGACTTCGCCATTAAGAATATAGCACCTTCTACATAATCTGTTTTACTTTTATGTGCTAATATTTTCGACCCTTTTATGATAATAGAATCAAGCTTAGTTTGAACAGCTTGTCTTTGCCTTTGGGTTATGATAAGGTCTTTCATAAAAGGTGGAGGCCCCAATGAATAGTCTTCTCTTTCTTTTAAATTAGGGTCAGGAACATACACTTGAATCTCACGAACATCAAAAGCCATAAAATCAAACTCGTCTTCCGCCTTATCCATCAACCTTTCCATATTGTAGTAAGTATTGAAGTAAGTCGTAAAATTATCAAAAGTCTGGCACCCTACTAAAAATAGCAATGTGAATAGACCTAAGTAAGAAGCTTTGTATATTTTGTTTATGTTCATTTAATCTACGTTTTTAGTTGCCCTTTGTACTAATAACTCTGTTAGTCCACAGAGCAAAGCAAGTGCCAAGAAGAGCTGCCACAACTCAGTTCCTAGTTTTGCTCTTTGAATACTTTCTTCTATATTTCTATCATCTTCCAATATACTTATATTGTCCGAATCTATTCCTATTTGAGACATTTTTTCTTTGAAACTTTCATCTTCTATCGGCTTTAAATCCGATTCAGATTTATTCGGATTTATACTATAATACGCAACAACTTGTTGATTGTTATTTTTCACTAAATAATTGCCAAATTGTGATTTATCATCTAATTGCATAATATAATTTTTACCTGATTTACTTGCGTCAGCATATTTCTCTGTTCCTTCTGGACTAAGAATACTGAATTTAGTACTACCTGAAAGATCTACGTCAATTAGCAATGTATTTTGATTTACTTGATTAGACAATGTACCTTCGTAGCTCGAGTTCAAGTAAGTCACAGTCTTATACAGTAGCGATGGGAATATACTTAGAACTTGGAAATCACTCCAGTCAGTTGATACAGGTACTGAGAAATAGAATAACGTACTATTGGCTATATCAAATTGACTTAGGAAATTACCTGATTGTGTTTCTATTATTGGTCTTCCATTTTGAGATGGTATCTCTACTTTTATTTGTGGAGATTCTACTTCTTTTTGATTGGCAGTCTCACCTTTGAAAACTCCACTAAAAATAGGATGTAGTTTATCAACTTTAGTGAACTCAGCAGGATTAACATCATACCTTGACACTGCTTTTAAATTAAGACCAATTAACTGGGAATTAGTCAGAAAGTCAGCGAGATTATCTCTAGGAGCGAATAGAATTATTTTTGCATTATTCGATTGTAACTTAGCTATTTGTGTTAAATCATTCTTAGACAAACTATTTTTAGCAATTATCAAAACCTTTTCTTGACCAGCTGTATATCCGTCTATATCTTGTACGAATTGATAATCAGATATTGCATTGAAAGATTTTAAATTATTTAGTATAGCATCAAAAAATATATTTCCAGATTCTGAAACTACTGTTACAAAAGGTTGCTTCGGTATATTAATAGCGAAATAGAATTTATTGTCAGGTAATAATTCATCACTCTCTATTTGTAACTCAGCTTTTAAAATACCTGTAGAATTATGAGGTGCAGATATAACAGTGCTTTTAAGCTCATTGGGGCCTATATCAATAGTCTTTTGAGCAACTTTTTTATCATTATAAAGCAAACTAATTAGATTGTCTGTTACTTTCTTATTACTATGATTTTTAATAAAAACTTCTAATTCAATCGGTCTGTCTTTCTGAATTATAGAGCTAATAACATTGACTGAATCAATACTCAAATTACTAAATTCTTTATTAGAAGTTCTTCCAACATT
>JAUHXN010000171.1 GCA_030426865.1 bacterium
GATACCTTTATCAAACAATATTTTATCATATTTAGTAGTATCAGTACTGAATCTCTTTCCATGTTGTTGATCAGTTGATGTTCGTTGGTACTTTATGTGCATTTAGTGTTTTTATTTGAATCTATGATATTTAACAGTACGATACCAGTCCATTTTAGTTAAGTACAGAGCATTTAGATGCACAATAGGTGTTAGTGTTTAAATTAAGGATTAAATCGGGGCATCGCTATCTTTATAGATGACATGCTTCTTCTCTATTTCTAAAGATTAGTATATGCTGCTTGCCTGCCCCCTCCTCTATAACACTCAACTCTGTAATCATTAATACTAGATAGAATATGTTACCTAGATAAACAGCACAACCAACTACTAACAAAACAACTAAAAATAACTAGATAAACGAAATCAACAGTTTTTAACGATAATACTAAAACATCTTTGTTCTTATAATAATACTTCTACTTTATTTTTTATTTTTTAGTAAAACAAAAGAAAAATCTACGAAATAATATAAATTGTATTTATTGTATTATTTTTCTATATTAGTCTATACAGGTAGGGGTTGTATTTTAATATTAATACTCAGTTAATTATTTTGGTACTTTTAAATTCAGATAAGGTAATTGAAATTATAAGGAATGAAATCTGTAATCCAGATTTGAATGTAGATTTCCTGTGTAGAGAATTGTCTAAGAGTAGATCTACAGTTAATAAATGTATTATTAATGACTTCAATGTTAGACCATCAGAACTAATAAAGAATATCAAAATTCAACGTATTTTAAAATACACGTACGATTTTCAAATTGATATTTATAAATCCGCTCAATATTATGGAATTGTTAAAGCTGATTCGTTCTACAAGATAATAAAAAGAAAGTTTGACAAGAACCCAACAGAGATTGAGTTTGAGTTAATAACTCATATTGAAAGAAGACAGTACTTTTTAAACTATCATAAATCACTAATGATTAATGGACTGATTATATAGAGAAAACTGATATGAAAAAACTAATACTACATATACTAAAGGTTATATTAGTCTCATCTGTTAAAGATTCTCAGTCAGTTTAAAAAAAGAATACATCGTTGTTCTAAACAAAATGAAATTGCTTTTTGAATGAGGTTGTACACGAGAAAGATGGGGACACCTACGTACGAAGTAGACGAAGAAGAAAATGATGCTATTGTAAATTATCTTCCATCAGTAGCTATTATATTAAATCCATATTAAAACACCACAGAAGCAAGAATTAAATCAACAGCTGGAAAATGGATTTATAATGTTTTTTAATTATAATTATATTGAATTAGTTGATATCATACACTTAAACCAACTTGATAAACTATCCACCTTCATATTTGACTCTTATTTCAGCGTTAAAGAATGCACTCCTTTTCATTTCTTAATCAAATGCCTTTTCATAAAGAGTTATATTCTCTATACCTTCAATTTTATGTATATATTTTTCAATAACAATTTTTAACTTTTCTGGGTTTATGTTAGTTAAATTAGAGTTTGCACAATTTAATAAAGTTTCATAATTTGTAGTCTCAAACCCATAAATTGTATTCGAATTATGTAACTGCAATTGAGAACAGTCAATTTTTAGTCCGAGAGTTTTCTCAATCTTTTCTTTATCAGATTCTTTAAAGTAGTACAAATTCATTTTTAACTTGTATTTAGAATCCAAATCAATAATATCTTTTAAACCTCTCATCGCATTATAAATAGTATGAGTAGAATAATAACCAGATTTATCATTCTTATAAAAGATTGGAAACTCTGTAAAATTTGGTTTAATTTTTATATTCTCATATTTATTTAAATTTGTACCTTCTTTATAGAGAATTATTTGGCTTGTTAATGGATTAATTTCATCAGGTATTCCTGATTGTATTAAGTCATTATAAAAAACGAAATTGTCCATAAACACATAAATATTCTCATCAGTTTCATTAAGAATATTAATTAATTCAATTCTTAACTGATTTGTCTCTAATATTAATTCAACATTTGAATATAAAGTAAAATCTGGAAAATCATAATCGAATTCTTGCTGAGAATTCACAGGGAAACTATTCAACAAAATCCCAATGAAAACGAAAAATACTATTTTTAAATAATTCTCTCTAATTTCTTTAGTTAAATGAATATTCTTCAAAAAAAAGTTTATTTTCATAATAATACCCAATAAAATAATAAATAAATTTTATAAACACTTCCAAAGAGTTGTTCTCTTAAAGTTCTAAGTTGGTTGATATTCATCTTGTTTTTCTTCTATCTCTTCTTCTTGAAACTCAAATTCATTTTCTCTATCTATATTATGATAGTATCTAAATATTTTAAATACCCATTTCCAAAAGTCGCTTCCATGATCTTCTAGGTTGTACATATCAGCATTTCCATGCCCCATCTCATGAAGCATAATCATTGCTCTCATAGTTTTATTGAGTTTCTTAGAATAGTTAAATACATATACGTTTCTAAATTTTTTAAATATACCATCAAATTTCCCTAATGGTTGATTATGTTCTCCAAACGTATTATTAGGATCCTCAATATACGTTTTTCCTCCATCATTTGTTATTAGTGGGGAATTCGTAGCAATAAAAAGTAATTTAATTCCTTTTCCATGAGCATCTCTTGCAAATCTCTTGAATTCATTTATTAATATCTTTGTAGGCACATCAATATTTCTATCATAATACAAATGTGATAAAGTTGAAGTTGATATAAAGTTACTATTCCCTTCATAACCTAATGCGTCTGAACTACCAAATAAATTGTTAAAATCCCCTATCTCCCTCTCCGAAAATAGGTTATACCCATTCCCAGGTAAATTATTTAAATAATTTTCATCAAATACAGGTGTAGGATTAGTAGCAGGTTCAGAAGAAATTATATCATTCGCAATCATTTTACCTATTTCACCAGCGGCCTTCAGTAAAGCACTTCCAATTTGAGATAATGCTCCCCAAATTGCAGCGAAGAACCCTCCACTACTACTTGACCCTGGTGTTAATGGATTATCTAATGCACCATTTGGGTCTATCCTATTAATAGGATTGTTACTCATCGAGACATAAGGTGATTGACTAAAATGAGTAACAGGGTCCATAGAGAACCATCTACCTACTCTTGGGTCATTGAGTCGGAAATGTGTGGTTATGGAGTTTCCATCACCTTTTATCTCATTGTCATTCTCGTGTCCGCCCCATCCGTATCGGTAAGCAGTTCCGTTGTTCCAAGTTCTACCTGGTATTTCCATTCCAAATGGATAGAAGCTTGCAGCACTTGTTAGGTCAACATTGAACCCAGAGTTGCCATTGTCAACTAATTTCATGTCAGAGAACGTAGCTCGTATATTACCTAAATGGTCTGTTAGTGGATAGCTCTTCCACCTAATATCCCGAGCAAAAATTTCAGTTGGTTGAAATCCCTGATTGTAATATATATCTTTTTCTGGATATCTAATACCTATTCGTCCAGAAAGTCCATATAAATGCCATTCGGCAAGTTGCGGATTAGTTGGGGTTTCTTGGTCTATATTTACATTCTCTATTTTGAAAATATCTCCACCAATAGCAAATGAACCTTGTCCCAAATCAACATTTATTGGGAATTGTGTAACTGTGAAAGGAAAGCCGTTACAGCCAATTAATGTGATAGCTCCAGAATTTATAGTTAGTATTTTAGTAACTGGGTCATAAGTGTAGTCAGAAATACAGAAATTCTTATAATAGTGAATCATATGAGTATGGCATATTGGAAATACAGTGAAACAAATCTCTTGATTTCCCGATAAAGGAAGTGGAGTAGTTAATTCATAAACGGCTAGTACATCCCCAGCTGCATCACGCATATAGTATGTGTAATTTATAGGATTAGATTCACCATTAACTTTATATACTATTTTCTTCACCCTATTGCCCATACCATCGTATATAAATTTAATAGCATTAACCCATATGTTAGGTGACGGTAACGGATTTGGGGTAGAATACTTTATACTATCAACTTTTCCATCAGCAGTCCAATATATTCTTTGAATGTTTTCTTGATTATCTTTTATTAAATTCCCGCTCCAATCATATTGGTAATTACTTAGTGTTTGACCAGGTTCTATATCGCCAACTATTCCAGGTGTTGCAGCAGCCAATTCATTTACAGATCTTAACATGTTATGAAACAGTGGGACAGTATATGAGAAGTTGTCAAGCACATTAGTTGGTGGCGACCCAGGTTGCATATTAATGTTTCTTGTTAATGTTAACAAATTCCCATTTTGATCATAGTTATGTGTTGTCCTATAATCATTATTTGGATTTAGAGCCCAATTGGATCCCGTAAAGTTAAACTGATTAGATTGTCTAATTCTATATAAAGCATCATAATCATATACATTAGCTCTTACTTTATATGGAATTGGTACTGGTGGAGGCCCCATAGGTAGAATATCGAATTCTGAATAATTCCATATACTAATAGTTCCATTATAAAACTCTGTTGATCCTTGATATAAAGATGGTTCTGAGAGATAATTAAAGTCTGTATTATTACTACTATAATAGTCATTTTTATAATAATTGTAAACTGAACCAAAAGCATCAAAAGCAAAACTATTGCTTATTCCATCATTTCCAGGATCTAGTGAACCTGGCATAGCAAGATTACTATGATTTATACCTTTTAGCCAACCATTTATATTGTAAGTGTAATCAACGCCTTGTATTTTATCTTCACCTATCTCAGTTCTTTTTAAAGGTCCATGTTTAGCATAAATGTATTTATTATCTAAATCCCAAATTTTCCCAAATCTAGAAGTTTTAACTTGTGAAAGTCTTTGATCATCATCAAATTCAAACAAATGACTATAAGAATCATATTCCCCATAGTTATAGTGTATATTTTTTATATTTCCACTTATCAAATCATATTGATAGTTAACCATACTAATAAACCTTTGTCCAAAAGGCATCTCTGCTTCTATAGCTGGAACATCATTAGCAATCCATTCTGTATTCCCATGTAAATCATAGGAGTAGTAGTTCAATGATTTATCGTGAGTTGTAAGTTCATCACCATCTGCATCTCTTATTACATAATTTAATCTATTTATAAGGTTATTACCCTGAGGAGGAAAAGGGAAAGGTAAATGAAGAAGTGGGTTTACTTCAAATCCATATTTGAATTGGATAAACATCTGTTTATCCATACTACTATAGTGAGTACTCAAGTTAGATAACTTTGATTTAGCATAGAAATACCCAGAATAATCACTAGGACCAAATCCTAATGAATTAACATCAGCTAAATCTATATTTGATTCACCTGTTTCTATAACTCTACCCAAATCATCATATTGAGAGTAGGAATAAGTTTTTAAGTTATTGATAAAAGGACCTTGTAATTGTCTTCCACTTATTGAAAACATTAGTTGATTCTGATAACTATAGAAATATTCAGATGGTATGAAAATATCTGGTTCTTTAGTCCAAATCAGATTATTTTGTGAATCATATTTATTAACTGACATGTAAGAATGATTTGGGATATTACTGCTTCTAGTTGCATTTAGTCTCAAATCAACGCCTTTGGGTTGTATTGTTTTATATAAGTTGCCAGCCCTGTCGTAATAGAATAATGTATAATGATAATAATTAATATCATAATTTACATTTAAATTATCCGTTAGCTCAGTTTCACATTCACTTCTATACTCAGAGGCAGCTCCTAAAGATTTCACCTCAGCACAGTCAAAAATGAAATCATTCAAATATTTCTTTATGGAGTGAGCCTTTTCGATATTACAGTCTTTCTTAACCGCCTCTATTGCACCTACTTCATCTTGAAAATCACCATACTCAACCCATTTAAAACATACTTGTTGTGTACAAGTCGGTACACAATCACTCATTAGAGGATTACATGTGTTGTCTACATTCGAAGGAGGGGTAGAATAAACCCCAAAATCATTTCTTAATAAATTTATTTCCTTTGTTCTATTTATATATTTAAAACCGTCAAAATAATAGTTTGTTTCATATTCTAACTTAAAAATACATGTATCAGCTTGATTATCATAGCCAAAAATAATTCTCGGATTAAATAGAGGATGCTCTGGGTCACCTTCATATATTGCAAAACCTCTTAAAGTAAGATATGCCCATTCCATACTATTATATAAGACTTCATTCTCAAATTCATTTGTTCCTTCCAATGCTAAAGGATCAAAATAAAAACAAAAGTTTCCATTGAGTAATCGACCAAATGTTTTAAGTATATTTATATTGTAAGACTCTAATTCATTGCCATTTGGTTCAAAACTACTTGATGTATTTGTAG
>JAUHXN010000172.1 GCA_030426865.1 bacterium
GCAAGTAATGAGCGCTATATACACTGGCGAAGACATAGACATCAGCAGTCTTACAGCTGGGGTTTACTTTGCGAAAGTGGGTGATGAAACACACAAATTTGTGAAGATGTGAGTAAAAACCAGGAAATAAAATGACTAGAATATTATTAATTATTGTCGCTACTACGATTGCATTTAGCAACTCACTTTCTGCTAGTAATGAAATAATGTCAGCAGATTTTATTTTTAATCTTGGCAATGATAAGGACTTTGTTCTAGTTGGTAGTGATGGTTACCGAGATAGGTTGGTTGTAAGTGAGATAAATATTGAAACCAATAAAATAAATCATTATGTAATTGATGATGACTATTATACAATTGAATTTGTTACTGTTAATTCAGTACATCAGAAAATTGCTATAAAAAGTGCTCATTCTAATAGAATATACATTTATCATTATGGGACTTCTAACTTATTATCTACATTGGTATTGGATTCTGTTTATAATAACTTTGCATTCTCAAAAGATGGAGATTATCTATACACAGTTAGTCCAACTAATAATTTCTTTAATAGCTATGATGTTATAACTGGTGAAATCACAAAGGAGTTTGACCTTGTTGGCGCTTTAAAACAAAAATACTTCTACATTGACACTGAAAACGAAGAAATCACTGTCTATAATGGTAGTGCCTATGATATTTGGTCTATTACAGAAGAGAAGATAGTAAGATCTGGAAACGGATACATACCATTTATTCTTGATAAACTCCTCAGTGATGGTGCTTTGAAAGCATATATGAAAAATGGAACATTCTATATTGATAGTACATCAAATGGTACTAACATAATTTCTAAGAAGTTTTTTGAGAATAATGACTATTTAAGTTACTTCTTTTATTGTAATTATTGTAAATTAGACGTTACTTCAGATATGAAATATATGCTATTAAACTATAGCGAAAGAGAGCAAATAATATATGATATTGTCAACGATTCAATTATCGAATTAGCCACTATAATTGTCGATGGATATGAAGAACGTCCACCTTATGTGCATGCTATAAACTCTGATTTTACTAAATCAATAGTGAGTTACGACAAATATTGGTATTGTGGTAGATATTTAGAAATACCTATGCAATGGAATAAATTCTTTATTTATGATAATGTTCAATCTAAAAATAGTTCTTCAATACCAAAAGGATATGTTGATGGAATTGCAAGGTCTTTTTATTCGGATAATTCCGTTGCAGTCATTGGTGACAATCTAGAAAAAGTAATTATACATAATGAAGACACGAAAGTTTTAATTGACAAGGAAGAAAACTTCTTGCGCTATATTGATATAGATGCGACTCCTGTAATACTATATAATAATTCTACTAAAATTGGGGTTTTAGATTCGAATGTATTCAGAACATATAATTTAACTACTAACAAATACGAAAAGGAATTTGAAGTTGATATTAACAATATTCTAAAAGTCTATTTCCCTCAGAACCAAGACGTAATATTATTTCAGGATTCGAATAAGGTCTATGTATATGATTTCAATAAGTTCTCTCAGCTAAAGGAATTTGATTTTGGCTCATTAGGTATAAAGCCTGATAATCTAAAATTTGATGGCAACAAGTTCATAGTAGCAAGCGATTCAAGCACTATTTATAAATATGATATTTATAATGGGGAACAAACAGTATATAAAGAAAATGAATCTTTTGAAGAATACCTTTATAAGGATTTCTCAACTGACGGAGAACATTTATTGTATTTCAAGTCCCCAAACAAAGTACTTAAACATAATTTAAGAACTGGTTATCTTACTGAGGATACTTTATTAGGTCAATCTTTTGAGTATGGTAGAGAATTGACAGGAATAGGGTTTTTAGGTAATCATGAGTTGGTTTGGTATATTTATCTTTATGATCCCACTCAGAGAGGGTATTATAGATCAAATATTTATGACTTTACAACTAAGGCTGAGACTTCAATGGCTGGTGAATTCAAACCTATAATAAGCGATAATGGTAAAATGTATATTGGTAGGTATTGCCCTGATGATTATTTCTTTAGGGCTATCCGCGACCCACAATCCTCCGTAGAAACTACAACAACCATCACCGGCTCAGTTTACCCCAACCCAGCATCCGATTTTATAAAACTAGATATGAATACAAGTGCTATGAACTCTAGCATTGAGATATACGATGCCTATGGTAAGCAGGTAATGAGCGTGATTTACACAGACGAAGAAATTGACATCAGCAAGCTAACAGCTGGGGTTTACTTTGTGAAAGTTGGTGATAAGTCATGGAAGTTTATTAAATTGTAGGATACCAAAGTTAATAAATGAAGCAGTGAAGGTAATTATGAGATTAATCATTACATACTTTTTTGTTGCAATGGCGTTAACAAATTTAGTTATTGCTCAGGAATCAATAGAGCATTTCGAGACCGAGTTCGTGTCTAATCCACAAGATGATAAACACTTGGTCCTAACAAGTCGCCACCAGTCTTTGATATTTGATTTTGAGGACAACTCTTATAGACTATTGAATATTGAAACAGATAAATACTCTGAAATTGAAAACATTTTTATTAATGCAATATCTAATAGAATAGCATATCAGACAGATAGTAGCCTTATTATTTATAATTATAATACCTTAAATAAAATACAAGAACTCGAATTCCTAAATAATAATACATCTAAGCAATTTTCTAAAAATGGTGATAGCTTATTAGTATATGAACCAATTGACGAAACAATTCTTATTTATGAAGTTACCACAGGGGCTCCTATAAATAGTATTAAATTAGAACCCACTGCAAATGGATATAGTTTCATTAGCATTAATCCGTTTAATGATGAAATTGTTTTTAGAAAAAATGATTCGATATTATTTTGGTCAATAAGTGAGCAAAAAGGCAAGAATACTCTGCCGATTTATTCTAATACGTATATTATTAATTTTACTAATAATGGTAAACAATTCTATTATTATGATAGTGAAACTAAAGTACTTTCTGTAGCTAGAACAGAAAATGGTGAACTGATTTTTAGTAAAAAATTATCATCATCGAACTTTTTCTATTTAAAAGATGTTAATTTTGATTCGGATATGAATTTTATTATAATCTATGATACTTATAATTCTCATTCTATCTACGATATTGCAAATGATTCTTTATTAAAAACTAGCTATAGCAATGTCTTTTATATCTCACCTGATATGACGAATGTGATTGGCTCAGAGTTAACTGGATATCAATGCGGTTGGTATGCATTCGATCTCGTCGTAAGAGAACAATTATATATTTACAATTTAGCTAAAAAAACAAAAGTTAAACCGATACCAAATACTTTTGTAGAATCACCATATTCTGTGGTTATAAGTGACAATAACCAATTCGCAGTAATTAGCTCTAGAAGTAATGATGACTCTACTTTAAATGTCCTTGTTACTCTCGAAGAGGATTTTATTAAATATCTTGAACTACGTGAAACCCCTGTTTTATTCATTGATAAAGCAAAATATCTCGCCTACATGGATGGTCAAACAATGAAGTTTTACGATTTTGAAGCGAATCAAGTTGTAAAAGAGTTTGCAACGGAATTACAAGATATAACCAATTATTACTATACTGAAAAAGGAGGAGGAAGAATAATTCTAGTTAATAAAGATTCGATAAGAATTTTCCATTATCCTGAATTAAGTTTAAACAACTCAATCAGTAAAAAGAACCTAGGAATGGGTGAGCGAATAAAATTTGATGGTAACGAAAATCTACTTTCATATAATAACCATAAAATAGTAAAGTATAATATATTTAATTATGTTGTTTTAATAGATACAGTAAAAAAAGTACAAGACAAATTTGATTTCAGAGACTTCACCCCCGAGGGCAGGTACATACTTTATTCAAACGATAATTATAAGGTTGGAGTTTATGACTTGAGACTTGAAGAATTTACAACCAAAGATTTGAAATCAAAATTACTTAATGACAACTCTAATAGTTTTAATGCAGCTTTTATAGGGAATATACCTTTAATATGGTACGAATATAGATCAAATGTAATTGAACCTGATTTACTAATGCATACTTACGATTTTGATTACGATAAGGATACGTATTATTACAGAGTGAAGTTTGATTTTGTTGTAAGCAATAATTTTAAAAGCTATGTAGCTTATGGTTGTCCAAATTTTTACAGAGTTATACAAATCCGCGACCCACAATCCTCCGTAGAAACTACGACAGCAATCACCGGCGGCGTTTACCCCAACCCAGCTTCCGATTTCATTAAGATAGATATGAATGCAAGTGCTATGAACTCGAGCATTGAGATATTCGATGCGTATGGAAAGCAGGTAATGAGCGCTATATACACAGACGAAGAAATTGACATCAGCAAGCTAACAGCTGGGATTTACTTTGTGAAAGTTGGTAATGGAACACACAAATTTGTGAAGATGTGAGTAAAAACCAGGAAATAAAATGACTAGAATATTATTAATTATTGTCGCTACTACGATTGCATTTAGCAATTCACTATTTGCTAATAATGAGATACTTTGGGCTGAGTATATTTTCAGCGAAGGGGATGATAAAAACTTTGTTCTCTTAGGTTATAACGGTATTTATAAGGTAAATCTAGAAACTAATGAAATAAATCACGGAAATTTAGAGTACTCAAGTAATAATTACGACTTCGTTAGATTTAATGCAGAAAAGAAGAGGGTAGCTTCAAAAAATTATGATGAACAGCTCTTAAAAGTTCACAATTATGAAACTAAAGAACTGATTTCTTCTTTCGAAATTCAGCCCATATATGATGAATTCACTTTTTCCAAGGATGGAAACTTCATTTACACTATTAATTCTAATTTTTTAAGCTTTATAAGTTATGACGTCTTAACTGGTGAAGTTGTAAAAGAGTTTAGTATTGATACAATTTTCAAATCCTATCCAGTATTTTTTAATACTGATAAAGAAGAAATAGTTTTGAGTGTTGATAGTTCCTTAGTTTATTGGTCAATCACTGAAAACAAGTTATCAAGAATTATAGAAAATAAAAATGATGTCTATCCAGCTAATTTTTTAGATGAAGGAAAGCTTATAGCATATTTGGATAATGGTGTTTTTAAAATTGATAGTACATCTGACGGAACAAATCTAGTTTCGAAGAGATTCTTTGTAGATGCTGATTATTATAGATTCGAGATATACGATTGTGGGACGTGCGGGCTTTTCTTTTCGTCAGATAATAGGTATCTCCTCTTTAACTATGGAGAATCAGATCAGATAATCTATGATATTGCATTAGATTCTATAATCACTCTAAGTGAGATTGATTCCATTAGTAACAAGAAAGTTCCTTTTATTAACGCCATCAACTCAGACTTTTCTAAATCAATTGTCAGTTATACTAGTAGTAGATACTGTGCAAGATATGCTGAAATGCCAGTTTTAACTAGAGAATTCTACATATTAGACAATAAAAAGTATAGAAATATAAGTTCAATACCCAAAGGGTATGTGAGTGGTAGAATTAATTATTTATTTGGAGATAATAATGATAATATTATACTTTCATCTGATAAGTTTAATGTTCTAATAAATAAAGAAGAAGAGTTTATACAGTATATAGAAACTGAAGAAAAACCAGTTCTTTTATTTAATTCTTCTAAATCTGTCTTATTGAAAGACTCCGAATTACTTAAAGTATATAATTTAGAAACTAATCAGATAGAAGCAGAATATGACATTGGTATTAATTATTATGATAAATACCATTATTCGAAAGAAGTCAACGGTAAAGTAATTGCTCGTGATTTTAAAAAAGTAGTTGTCTATAATCTTAATGATTTTAGCATTGATTCAGAATTCGATTTTTTTCAATATGGAATAGATTATAATAATATTAAATTTGACGGACACAGTCTTATTACTAGCTACGAAGATTTAAAAATATATAAATATGATATTTTAACTCGAGAACTAACAATTTCAAATGAAATACTAACTCCTAATGATTTTGTTTACAGGGATTTCTCAAGAGATGGCAGATTCATACTCTTTCAGAACAAAGATAACAAAACCATTACTAGATATGATGTAAAGAGGAAAGAGTATTTACAAGGTACCTTGAAGGGTGATAGAATTGATAGTACCAGTAGATTCAAAGGTATTGGGTTCTTAGGACATAGAGAATTTATTTGGTATGAATATGAAACTGATTTTTTAACAAGAAAGACCTCTAGCAGAATTTATGATTTTTTGAATGATACTGAAAAAGTATTTTACAATGAAGGAAAACCGATCATTAGTGATTATGGAGATCTCTTTATAGGA
>JAUHXN010000173.1 GCA_030426865.1 bacterium
TATATTGCATGGCTAATATCCCATATTCTACTTTTTTTGACAGTCGGAGCATACTTATTCTTAAATTTATTGGTTCGTTACCTCTAACGTTTCAAAAATAAGTGTATTTTAGTCGTATTTCAAATTAATTTGGAAAAAAAATGATAAAAGATTGAAAAGCAATGAGTCTATATCACTTGTGATAAAATATATTGCTTTCTTATATCGGACATTTAAGTCAGGGTTTTGTAATTTGTATTATAGAGATTTGGATTGAGGAATGAGGTTAATGTGTGTAGAATATGATATTATTTTTAGTTCTTTCAACTTTTAAACCAACTCCAAGCTGAGGCTAAAAGAAATACAATTATTACAATAATTATGTAATCCACTACTAAATACTCAATTTGAAAGTAACTAACTAATCCATTATAATCAACACGTTTTCCTCCATATTCAGTAAAGAAAGTAAATGGAAAACCATAAGTGTCATTTCCATCAATTGGAGTTTCATTTTTGATTGTTAAGAGTGTTGCTATACAGAATACAATTACTGAAATAAGGAAAATGAACAGTATATTTTTAATTTTAGTAAACGTAAAACTCCCCCAATTCAAACACGAAAGTATATTCAATCAAATTGTTATCTATTTGCAGTGGTAAAAGTACTTTCAACCTTGCATCTTTATACTTTTCATTATAATAAAGCATGGCTTCATCATCACTGTGACTTGAGCGAAGTAAATTATATATACTCCACCCACCATATTTACCTTCTATAAAGAATACTTTATCAACTGGAATAAGATAATCTATAATTGCAGACTCGCTTGCTACTACCGTCGGTAATTGAGTTTTCTCACGTTCTTTATACTTTACACCCGAATGTATTACCTTATTACTAACACCATATTCATCTACATATACTGCTTTGTCCCATATTATTTCCATCGTTTTCTCAGACTTATTTCTTAGTGAGAACCATATATCATTTTTACGGAACATCCAAACAATACTAATTAAATCATCTTTATAATAACTCTCAGTTCTACTGCCATTTGGTTTTGTACTTATATCTCCTTTAAAGTTAATAGTATTCTCAACTTTCATCATTGGAACAGCGTAGTTTCCTTTTATTCCACCACAACTGGTGAGTATAGTGAGGGCAAGGGCTAATATTGTATATTTCAATAGTTTCATAATAGATCACATCCTATTCTTATGATAATGTAAATTTATACATTTCTTCTTATTTTTCCTACCTATAAATTCCCCTCTCGAGGGGTGGACTGCGTCAGCAGGACGGGGTGGTAATTCTGTTGAACTATTTTCTGGACTTTTTCTGTCACAACAGAGTTGTAAAATTCAGATACTCTGTGAAAACTCTGATATAGTCAGCAGCATTAACACCCACATAAATCCCTCCTCTAGGAGGGACTTGAAACGAAATTTAGATTATCAAACTCTTACTATTCATTAGGGATTCTATAATTGAATCCTATATATATCTCTCTACCTTTAGTTGGTCCCCAAACGGAAGATGTATCGAAGTATGGCCCGAAAGGATTCTCCCAACTAATAATAGGTCGTTTTTGTCTGAAGTCAAGTAAATTCTCACAACCTACATAAACATCAAATGATTCGAAATTTTAAGTGAATTGTGGATTTATTACGAAATATGAATCCGAGAAATCTGGTCTTTGGAATTCTTCCGGATTTGAACTAGTAATCGGCAATCTCTGCTGACCATACCAATGTAGATTCACATCGAAATGGTATTCTTTAGAAAGTGGCTTATAGCTGAATGTCGTTAGGAATTTATGCTTAGCGTTGAATGGCAATTGCACTTTCTCTCCATCTATTTCACGGTAAACATCTAAATAAGTGTACCCTGCTTTAAATTCTACTTGATCCCATAGCTTTACGAAAAACTCTAGCTGCAAGCCATTACTTACACTAGGGTCTTCAAAATTTTCAATAATCGCTTTAGTAGGATCTGTGTCATAGTCAGGGAATATCTGATTTTGGAATTCTGTTCTATAGAAATCTACCATTATATGCCCTATTACATCTTCGTCTTCTGTATTGAAATTCTGAGTCAAGCTAAACCCATAATTTAAGGCCTCTTCTGGTTTCAATGCCTCAGCAAACACTATATCCCTAGAGCTGACAAGTAAGTTTATATTCTCGCTAAATAGGTTTGTAGTTCTCCATCCAGTACCTATGTTGGCTCTCAATGTAGTATTCTCAGTTGCATTATACTTTAATAGAGTACGTGGAGTGAACATAGTACCGAATTGATTGTGATTATCTACTCTTACTCCTGCTATCCAAGTAAATGTTTCGTCAAAGAAATTCATAGTATTTTCAGCAAAGAATCCAGGTATAGTCTCTTTTTTGATATACTCACCTGCGTAAGTTCTACCTAGTGTGTTTTCCGTAAAATCTATATTTTCATTCAAATTCATATATCTAATACTTGCACCAGTCTTAAAAGTATGGTCAGAGTAATTCATCTCATACTGCAGATTCCCGTACAAATTCGTTTGGTTTGCTTTGTAATCAACAGTCCCGAAGTAAGATTTTTGGTCTTGGTAGAAACTAGATGCGAAAACCGAGAAATTATGTGTTTCATCCATTCTATAACCTAGCCTAGCAGAAATTTCTGGCTGATTAATATCAACAGATTGTCCATAAACAGAAGAGCTTCCTTTATCTGTATCAGCATTGTAATTTGTTTGTCCACCGACTCTTTTCTCATTCAAAAAACGAAGTGATATTTTACTATTCCACCCTTGTTGATGTTCGTCCCCAAGCGACCATTTATTATATAATGTGTATCGAGTTATCTGAGGTACATCAAGAAAATTATCATTATCTCTATCGAATTTATCGGCTTGCTGAGTAGTGTGGAATGAAGTTATATTACTCCAATCTCCTGTTTTGAATGTGTAATTCGCATTTAGCTGCTTTTCCATAAAGCTGTTCATATACAGATTCACTAAAAGTTTATCTGAGTTATATCGCTCTTTTGTGATAACATTTATCTGTCCACTGATACCCTCAAAACCTTGTAGTACACTATTCGCACCCTTCGAGACGAATATATTATCGACCAAAGGCCCAGGAATACTGCTAATACCATAAGTATAAGATAATCCCATAATCATAGGAAATCCATCGACCAAAACCTGATTATAAACACCCGAAAGACCTAATAAACGTAGCTCTTTGGAGTTAGTAATTACGTTCGTAGTCTGCGGTTGAACTGTTAGTTGAGTTTCGAATGCTCCTGCCAAATCGCAACAAGCAGCCTTCGTTAACTCAGTTTGTGTTATTTGTTCAGTCTTGATAGCGCTCGAATTAGAGATTATAACACCCGGCTTTTCTGCAATTACATTTATAGCTTCCGAAGTGGCATTCTCAGTCAAATGAATCATTACAAAATCTTGTTTTTTAACAAGTATTGTATCTGGCTCATGTCCAACGTAGGTAGCAATCAATTTTTTGTTCGTTATTCCTTTTGTGGATATTTCGAACTTTCCTTCACTATCGGTGACTGTTCCGGTTTTGGAGTCTTGCCAATATACGTTTGCTCCTATTAGCGAAACATGTTTGGTATTCATAACTACTCCCTTAATAGTCTGAGATAATGCTATTATTGGGAATAAGAATACTAATAATATTAAGTACTTTTTCATTTCTAATTTCTTTTTTGAATTTATAATACACTTTCCGAATAATATTATTCGGACATACAAATAGTTCTAAACTTGATGGTATGATTGACAAGACTCAGTGTCAAACAGACAAGAGACTATCAATCTAATAAAACTAATTCAAGTATTTAGATTAGGTATTTTTCGTGTAATATATGTAGGGATTGCCTCGTAGATATGGGGGGAGGCGATTCGTAGAAAAGGTAATCTTCAGAATTAGAAGACTGAATTTCAGCAAAACTATATGCCGAAACTACAGCAACCAACACTGCTAATTGTTCTGAATTTACTTTATTGTAAGCAATATAATGTTCTTTGTTTTTTAGCTCTTGGGTGTCATTCTCACAGCAATTATCTTCTTGAGTATTTTGAATTGCATCATGACATTTGGGTACATCTTTAACTTCAACTTCTTTGTGATCACAATGATCAGCTTTTACGTAGGCGGTTACATTTTTAACATCGCCATTGCACATATGCTTATTCATCACTATCCCTGTAGTAGAGAAAGTGAAAGCGAAAAGCATAATAGCTGATATTATTTTTGTTCTTAGATGCATATGCAAATATACGAATTAAAATTAAAGATGTTGTTATTGGGGAGGAAAATTGATTTTTGTTTATGTTATCTAATTACCCTGATAATTCCCCTTTTGGGGAAAAAGGGGTGGCAGACGCACGTAGTGTGTCTGACGGGGTATTTACATATCCACAAAATTTATTATTAACTGAATATATAAATCTATGGTTATACTTTTTTACACTATTTTTTTGTCTATCTACTCTTCAAACACCCCGTCAGCTAAAGCTGCCACCCCTCTTTCGCTGTGCTTAAAGAGGGGAATTCAGCATGTTATATATTGCAGTTGGCTTTAGCCAATGGGTAAAGACAATCTCCCAAATAAAGTGACTTCAAGTCACATTAAAAAGCTATCAATTTTTTTACTATTTTATTAGATGTAATTCTATTTAATTCAAGATTAATAAACTTGAAAAACATAAACTGCATATTTCATTGTTATCATCATATTTTTTCGGAACTTGCCGTCTTTTATTTGTCAAAAAACGATAATTAACTCAGATGCAAACTCTTATAAATTTCTTTACTCCTACAGAAAAAATAGACTATAAAACGGAAGTTCTATCTGGACTAACAGTAGCTTTAGCACTAGTACCAGAGGCGGTTGCCTTCGCACTAATAGCAGGTTTGTCACCTTTAACTGGTCTCTATGCAGCTTTTGTTATGGGATTGATAACATCGATTTTCGGTGGTCGCCCAGGTATGATATCTGGTGCTACAGGTGCTGTTGCAGTAGTCTTAGTAGTATTGGTTAAAGATCATGGTGTCGAGTATGTATTCGCTGCTGTTGTTTTAGCAGGTATATTCCAAGTCATTACTGGGCTGCTCAAGTTAGGAAAGCTAATGCGGCTAGTCCCGCATCCCGTCATATTCGGATTTGTGAATGGATTGGCGATTATAATTTTCTCCTCTCAGCTAGACCAATTCAAGGATTCAACCGGCAATTGGATGGTTGGCGAACAGCTTTATATATTTATGGGGCTAGTACTACTTTCTATGCTTATTATATGGGGATTACCTAAGATAAGTAAGGCGATTCCAGCTTCTCTAGTAGCAATTCTTTCTATATTCGGAGTAGTAGTTGCATTGGGTATTGATACTAGAACTGTAGGTGATATAGCGTCTATTTCTGGTGGGTTCCCACCATTCCATATACCTTCTGTTCCGTTTGATATTGAGATGATTAAGATTATACTACCATACTCTGCAGTGATAGCAGCAGTAGGGTTAATCGAAAGTTTACTTACACTGAACATAATAGATGAAATTACTGAAACTCGTGGTCGTGGCAACAAAGAAGCCGTAGCACAGGGTGCTGCTAATATATTATCTGGACTATTCTCAGGTATGGGTGGATGCGCTATGATAGGTCAGAGTTTGATTAATATCTCATCAGGTGCAAGAGCCAGAATATCTGGTATTGTAGCAGCAGTTATGCTATTGATATTCATTATGTTTGGTTCTAGCTTGATAGAACAATTGCCAATGGCAGCTCTAACTGGTCTGATGATAATGGTATCAATCGGAACATTCGAATGGGCTAGTTTCAAGACATTAAGAAGAATGCCCAAATCAGATATTTTTGTGATGATATTAGTTACTCTAGTAACGGCAATTCTTCATGACTTAGCTATTGCAGTAATTGTAGGTGTTATAATAGCGGCATTAGTATTTGCATGGGACAATGCAAAGCGAATCAGAGCCAGAAAATATGTCGATGATAAAGGCATAAAACATTACGAGATTTACGGACCTCTTTTCTTTGGTTCTGTAACAGTTTTCAATGATAAATTCGACATACTTGATGACCCTAACGAAATAATAATTGATTTTGCTGAGAGCAGAGTAGTAGATATGTCTGCGATTGAGGCCCTCAATAGGTTAACTGGAAGATATAGCAAACTAGGTAAGGTCGTCCACCTACGTCACTTAAGTAGTGATTGTCGTAAATTGCTCAAGGATGCTGAAGCCATCATTGATGTGAACGTAATAGAAGACCCAACTTATAAATTGCCAGTTGATAAGGTAAATGGAGAGTAA
>JAUHXN010000174.1 GCA_030426865.1 bacterium
CAGTATTAGGGTCAGTCCCAGGGTCAAATATTATGCGAAGTGTAGCTTCACCTGCACTAGTTGCATCAGTTGCCATGTATCTCATACCTTGCACCCCATTGATTGCATTCTCAAGAGTAATCAAAGTTGATTTGACAAGTACATCCGCACTTGAACCAGGATAAGCTATGAAAATATTAACAGTTGTAGGTGCTATTTCTGGGAATTGTGAAATCGGTAATTGTTTGATGGCTAGACCACCTACAAATATAATAATAACAGAAATCACAATAGCCAATACTGGTCTATGTATTATTTTACTAAACATTCTTATTTCCTTTAGATTATATTGATTAAATGATTATTCTGCGTATAGTTCCAAGTTAGAAACAGCTTCTCTTGGTTTCAAAAAATTGAAAGCAATTTTTTGATTCGCTTTTACTTTATTTAATCCTTCTAAAAGAATTTTGTCATTTTCTCTTAATCCACCTTTTAGTATATATAGATGTGGCAATTCTTCAGCTATAGTTATTTCTCTTGCTTTTAGTTTGTTATCTTTATCCAATATATATACGTACTTTTTCTCAAGGACTTCAAATGTTGCTTTCTGAGGAATAATCAATGAGTTATTGTAAGGCATTGATACTTGTATGTTACCCGTTTCACCATGCCTCAGTAGTCCATTAGGATTCGGAAAAGTTGCTCTAAATGCAATATTACCAGTTTCATTATTGAAGTCAGCTTCAATTACTTTCACTATCCCAACATGATTATACATTTTCTGATTTGCCATCAACAATTTAACTTCTAAATTTTTATTCAACTTATCATTAGAATTATAGTCTAAATATTCCGCTTCAGGTACATTAAAATAAGACCACATCTGGCTGTTATCAGATAATGTTGTTAGTAATTCTCCTTCATCTAGCAAACTTCCTTCACGGACATTAAAACGCCCCATTATACCATCAAATGGTGCTCTAATCTCTGTAAACCCAAGATGTACTTTCGCCAACTGTAGTTCAGCTTGCGCTTTTTCGTATTTAGCTTTGGTCAGAGCTAATTCATTTTGAGATACAATGTTACTATCCGCTAATAATTTTGTATTCTTATATTCAATATTAGCATAATTAGCTTCAGCTTTGGCTTTTTCCATTTCTGCATTATATAGATTAGGTAGTATTTGAAACATTAATTGGCCTTTCTTTACAAATTGACCTTCATCAACATAAATTTTTTGTAAGTACCCCCTTTCTAATGCCCTTAGCTCTATATGTTGGATAGAGTGCAATTGGCAAACATAGTCTTTTAATATAGTTGTATCAGCCATCATTGGGCTAGTAACTAGATATTTAGTTTTTGCTTCATGATTTTCGTTTTCACTATGAACTTCAGATTGACAACTATAAAGGCTAATTAAAGCTATAGCTCCAATCAAAATTTTAATTATTTTCATTTTTTGTATTTCTAAATTAGATTAATAAATAATGTAAAGTGACCAATAGAGATTTAACTCTTATGGCTCAATTGTTCGATAAAATTATTATGATTTTAAATAGAGAATGGATTTCTCTATAACTGGGTTTTATTTATAATCTAAATGTCTGGAGTAGTAGATATCTATCTACATCTTTTGTAATTAGTGATTTGTGCGAATCAGATTTGGATTTGAAGTGATTATTTTTAACTGATTCTAAACAAAAAGAATAACTAAATTGAATTTTAATTTGGTTTCTATCTTCATTTTCTTCTAATAGTTCAGAGAAAAGAGTTATAGAAATTGGATAGTTTTCCGTTTCAACTTTATAAACTTGATCATTATCAAATATTAGAGCAGAACTAGTTGGTAATATCTTCTTTACTAGTGTTATCTCAGAAGCAGAATGAAGACCTCCAAAACCAACGAACATGAAATTGATAATGGAAAGAATAAATAATATTTTGTTTGTAATATTCATAATGCAAAACTATGTTCTATAAGTATCAAATACAAAACAATAATACGATAAGCTAATTATTTTTGTTTCTCACTTCTCAGTAAGAGTATTCAAAAATTCGATGAGGGCTTTTTTATCAGAATTAGTTAGAGCAAACCCATTAATTAGTTTGCTTTTGTTCCTATGGGGTTTACCACCGCTAGCGTAATGTTCTAAAACCGCTTCCAAAGTTGCTTTACTCCCGTCGTGCATATAAGGTGCTGTTAGGGCTATATTTCTAAGTGATGGGATTTTGAATACGCCATTGTCAGTGTCTAGACCTGTTAATCTTTGCCTTCCGTTATCATTGTATTCCTCGTATAATCCGTTGTTCGCGAACTCTTGTGATGTGAATAATATTCCCGAATGGCAACTAGCACAAGCCAAAGAATCTGAGAAGAAAAGCACCATACCTCTTTCTTCTTCAGTAGTTAATGTTGCTTTTTTATTCAGATATTTATCGAACTTTGAGTTGCCCCCTAATAGCGTTCGCTCGAAAGCAGATATAGCTCTGGTTATCACAAATGGATCGAGGTCTCTCCCATAAGCTACTTGTGAAAGAGATTGATATAAACTGTCAGTACTGAGTTTTTGGGCGGCAGCAACTATATTTAGATCGAATTCATTATGCTCTTGGAATGGTACTAAGACTTGCATTTCGAGAGAAGGCACACCTCCCTCTCGAAGCAATCGCTTCTGGAAGGCCACATTCATTAATGATATACTATTTCTGGTGCCGTCAAGTCCATCGACTCCTTTGGTAGTAGGAGTATTATCAGCAAATGCAAATTCGGATTTGTGGCAAGAAGCGCATGATATTTCATTCGTCCTTGACAAACGTTTATCGGCGAATAGTAATTTACCCAGTAGTATTCTATCTTCATTAGGTAAGTTATCCTCGGGATATTCTACTTTTGGTAGCTCCCGAGGAATACTATCTAGGAATCTATATTCTTTAGTTTCTACATCTGGTTCTATTACCTTCTCATCAGAGCAAGAGAAGAGAAACAGCAGTAGTAGGACGCAATATATGAGTCTAATTTTTAACAAATTTGGCTGTTTTTATATTGCCATTGAGTTCACTAATTCTAATCAAATAAGTTCCACTAACTAGATTTTCAAGATTTATATGATTACTATTAATTGTACCCGAAAGGAGTATAGCACCATCAATCGCCACAATACTAAAGTTTGAATTTAGATATTTCTCACCAATTTTTAAGTAATCAGCAGCAGGGTTCGGATAAACTTCTATGTTATTTTCTATAGATTCGACAGAGCTGGTCGTTTTACTAGTAATTACACTAGAAGAAGTTATGTTATTTATAAAATCTCTTAGCTCTTGAGAATTATTGTAGAAATCGTGATAAGCAACGAACTTTGTCATATCAACCGGTAACAGTAATTTCTGAACATCGAAACCAAGATTAATATCTAGTATTCCGTTATTACTAGTCGCACCTATATTTAACGTCATAGTTCTAAAAGCTTCATCTCCTAACACGTGGTATTGGAATGATTTGTCATATACTCCATCATTATCATGGTCCACAACTCCTTCTACAACCCAAAATCTATACCCAGCAGCCCAGCCCCAGTGCATAGATGGATCTTTTGGTCCCAAAGGATGAAATACCCCATATTTATTAGGGTCTTGATTGATATTATCCTCTTTCTTTACACCGAAAGACATAGTGACATTATTCACTTTATCAATACTATACTCACCAAGTGAATATGTCTTAAAATTTCCATTTACTAACAAGTAATCGTCTAATTCCAAATCATCTAATTTGAAACCACACATATAGAATTCTAATCTTGTGATTTTATAATTAATATTGTCGTCATTAGTGTACTTCTTGTTAATTATGAATTCCTCTCCAGCAACGTTAAAATCAAAATTCAACTTGACTTCGTTTGAATAAAGTACGTTAGTAAAAAGCATTAGAAAAGTTGCTATAATTATATTTTTCATTTTTTTCTCGTGATTATTTTTCTTTGTATTCTTCATTATTAAGATAATACTCGTCAGTAAGTGTATTCAGAAATGCCAATAAATCGTGCTTTTCTTGTTCTGTCAGGTTCATACCGTCTTTGATCCCATGTATGTTCACATCTAATGTGGGAGATTCTTTTATACCACTATTATAGTGTTCGATCACTTCTTCTAAAGTTGCGAAACGCCCATCATGCATATATGGTCCGGTTACTGCCACATTCCTAAGAGAAGGTGTTTTGAATTTCGCATTATCAGTTGGTCTTTTGGTAAATTGAGCTCTTCCCAAATCTTTGAATTCAGACTCAGAATCTAGTCCATTATTCATGAATTCATGATTAGAGAAATCAGCCGTAGCATGACAGTGAAAACAATCTGCTCCACGAGTCTCACCACCTGTTTCAAACTCAGTAAAGAAAAGTTGTTTACCTCTCAACTCTGAATCTGTGAATTGAGCTTCTCCCCTTTCTACTTTGTCAAATTTAGAGTTTCCTGAAACAAAAGTCAACATAAATTGCTCCATCGCCAAACTCATTTTCAAAGGAGTTACGGTTGAGTCACCAAAAGCATTATAAAAAAGCTTACGATATTCGAACTCTGATTGTAACTTGTTTACTACATTTTCCAATGTTTCACCCATTTCCAAAGGATTTTCTATAGGGCCTAAAGATTGATCTCTCAATAATTTTGCACGACCATCCCAGAAAAATCCTTTCGTATGATAAAACATATTGAATATAGGCATAGAGTTCCTATCCCCTATTTTACCTTCTATCCCCTCAGAGAATTGTTTATCAGTATCTGTGAATGCATTACTCTGATTGTGGCAACTTCCATAAGATACAGTCCCATCTTTCGATAACATCTTTTCGAAGAAAAGTGCTTTACCTAGTGCTATGCCCTCGTAAGTCAAAGGGTTGTCTTGAGGTAATATAGGTGCTGGCAGATTACTAGGTACAACTAGAGTATAAGGTGTAGTTTCGAACTCATTGATTAGGTTCGTGGACTCATTATCAGTACAAGATACAAGCGCAATAGCTAATAGTATAGAAGTAGATATTATAAATTTAATTCTATTATTCATCAGTCTAATCTCCCTTTATACTAAACGCTTTTAGTAAGTTTTCACTTAGTTTACTACTTAAACCAAAATCAGCAGCTTTATCAGAGTGTGTTATTGGGGCATTTTCTGTTATATCTATCACATAGGGAGATTCAAAATATGCTGAAAGATCAAAATTAAGTATTAAAGGAATACCCTTCTGAACTTTGAAATTTTTACTTATTTTGATTCTCATTAAGTTTTCGTCTAATCCAATATGATATGCAAAAGCCCCTTTCATTTGTCCTTCTTTGTAGTGATAACCTTCAACAGAACAAAAGATAAATCCATCCATCCAGCCCCAATACAAATTATTAATTATCGGGTTCAAAGGACTAGTAGCCGAGAAGGAATTAGGGTTTTGATGATTAGTAAGCGAATCTACACCTAATAGAAATCTGATTTCAGAGTAATCACCCACTGGTATATTTTCTAAATCGAAATCTAATCTACCTTCTGCAAAATTAATATACGCAGCAGAAGAATCAATTTTTAACTCATTGCCTTCGCTATCCACCAAAACAAAGTTAGTCATTATGTAATGTAACTTTGTGAATTTTATCTCATTTCCTGATGAATTGGTATGAACAGATACTTCTGGATCCACATTATCTGGACCGAAAGTATGGTTCATAGTCACTGAAAGTGTCACTTTTTCATTAATTGGATCACTACTTGTAGTATTACTATTGCAACCAAATAGTAGTAACCCAGTGCAAATAACAATAGTGATAATTTGGGTTTTCATTTCTTAACTCATATTAATTTATAAATAATTACTTAATAGAATAAGTAATTATCTAAATCAAATATGAACAATTAAAGGTAAGTATATCAACATCGTAAGGCCTTCGCCTTAGTTCGTCATATAGTTGATAATTAGTCGTTTCTTGAATTTCATAAAGTAAATTTGAACTGACAAATGGTAGAAATACTTCTGAATAGTCTATAGTTATATTAGTGGCACGAATTGAAATATATTCATAACTATTGTATTCACTGATATCCTCACAGCAATTTTTCTCTTTGTTATTTTCTTCGGTATTGGCTTGTTGTTCATTTTCCTCATTACTGCAACAAGACTTAACAACTACCACTTCTTTATGGCATTTATCACATTCTTTAGGATTGAGCAAACCTGGTATTACTAATGACTTTGATACATCATTTGTTTGCCCACAAATATGTGTGTTGATATTTATTCCTAAAGCAGGGATTAATATCAAAACAATTAGAATGTGCGA
>JAUHXN010000175.1 GCA_030426865.1 bacterium
AATGTACCACCACCCATTGCTGTAACGAAAGCAATTATAAAAATCCCAAACAAATCTAACCTCTTTTCCATAGCAGCAAATGCCCCTGCTATACTAAAAGCAACTGTCCCAGCAATTTCTATGATTGTGAGTGTTTCCATATATTATCATTTAGCTTATTTATATTTACAAGATTGTATGACTTATAAGTTTAAAGATCATTCCTTCAACACAATGTCTATTTTGTATAAATCTCTTCCCTTATTCTTTTAATTATGTCAGAAATTTGGTAACTCTTAGTAATACACCCAGAACAGAAGAAAGCTGTCCCTTCTTTGTTCGCAATTACTTCAATAAGGTCGAGATCTTTTTTATCAAAATTCATCCCTTCTTTATGCAACCTCAGAATACCTTCAATAGCATATAATTGAATTTCTGCAGTTGCAGATTTAAGCCAATTAGATAAAGCTTTAATATCTTTTGTTTTTAAAATATTCTCGAACTCTTTTCTAAAATCTGGTCCATCTCCGCTAAAGCCACAATTTTTACCATATTTTATTTCTTCATTAAATAATTCTCGTAACTCTAATTCTCTAGTATATGTATTATAGAAGTCCTCTCTTAATTCCATTAAAGTACTATTAGAATCTACTTTTATTATTATTTCTAAAGGATAATATAATGAATCTACGAATTTCATTTTGACAATTTTGTAATAAGCTATTCTTCCATCTTTAGATTTTAAAAGTCTGATCTTAAGCTGGTAACCATCGAAGATTGCATTTGTTCCTTCTTCAATAAAGCTGGCATTGAATTCAATTATTTGTTCGAAGTAATAATTTACTAATTCTCTTTCTTGGACTATATCCCAACGATATTGGATTTTCTTTGTACCTTTTTCCCAATAGCTTTCTAAGCCCTTACTTAATTCTTGATACTTGAAATTTTTCAACAAAGTTACTATTTCATCAATTTCATCTTGAGCATTTAACGCTGAAATAGAAAAAACAAATAAAAGTATTAATATCACTTTCGCTCTAACTCTCATCATCACTCTTTCAAAACCATATCTATGCACATTACTGCTGCTAAAATCAGTAAACGAACAGAGTCGTTTTGTGGAACACTGTTATCTATCTCGAGCATATAGTTATCAGCGCTTGTGAACATTTCTCGGCCAATTCCTGCCCATTTTTTACTTACGTGAGCCAACTTAAATTCATCACGGATGAAATCAAAATTCCAGCTTGTCCATTTACCTTTTAGTGAACAAACTACATTATCCGAAGCGTCTAGCACATCGAATTTCCCACCAATCGTAAAGAATTTTTGCTTGAAGCGACCAACTAAAATATCATTTTCATCAAATACTTCTACGTTTGATAAAAATATAGAAATACCTCGCTTTACTGTCAGCACTTTTCTACCATCAGTAGTTTTTATTTCAATATCGAATGGAGTCGCTCGCTTATAGTCTGTGAACCTAAATATTTTAGTGAAAATTCCTAGTTTTTCTTCTCTGCAAGTCATTATCATTTGCTGAGTGTTCGGGTCGAATATGTCGTAGTTATTCGCTGCTTTGAATATTCCTCTGTGTTCTTTCACAAAGAATAAGTTTTTATTGAGTATTTGGTTCATTGGGTTTCCCGTTTATTTTATCTGTAAGTGTATATGGTCATCGTGTCTAACTGCTCTACAGCCATGAAATCTAATCTTAGAATTATTTAGGTTCAATCGCTTTACTAAATGGGGTTCTAAAAATAGTTTCTCAACATTTTTATTTCTCAATATAAGATTTATTAAGTTTTTTGTACCTATCTCAGAAAAAGAAATTTCATCATTTATTGAACCGAAAGTCAAGTATTTCGGATAGTCATATTGCCAATAACCTTTCTTTTTACATTCAGAAGTTTGATCTAATTCTGTAGGGTTTGGAGCTTCGAAAACCCCATAACCAGAAACTGAACGCTTATTATTAACAATTTTCCCTTTGCTATCCTGATATATAAAGCATATATCTATTTTATTACCATCATTATGACTAAGATGGGGTAGCAAAGGAAACTTGTCAATAAACGGGAAATTAGCATCTAGATAGACTAATTTAATACCCTTATGCTTATTTTCCAATTCAATGGAAATATCTCTTAATAATTCATTAAGCTCTGGACTAACATAATTCCTATTCATTAATGTATAGAAAAAAGTATGAGGTTCTATAAAATCAGTATTATCAATTTTCTCTCGACCAAAAACAGGGGCAATTATAGGCACTAATATGAATGTAGATATAAGATATAGGACTATGAAAATAGAAAGCCGATGTATGGGTTTTGTTAGTTTAAACTTCTTTGCTAAATAAATAGAAAGAATATATAGTATTCCACCTACTTGAGTTATGATTGTAAGGATGATAAATATCAATGAAAGTAGGAAATATTTCAAAATTACATTCTTTGTATTTGTTTTAGTGTTAGTAATTTCTTTTCCTCCACAAAATTTCATTTATTATGTAGCTTTATTGATTGCCTATTATAGATCAAATTACACAATAATTGAGCTACAATCCAATTTTTTTTGGCTAAAAAAAGTCTGAATGCTACTAAAACTTAATCTAGTTTAAACTTATAAAATCAGTTAAACCATCATCAGAATCTCTTTCAATTTTTTCAAGTATTTCAAGAATAATTCTATTTGCTCTATCATATATTTCGCATAATTCAGAGGCATTTTGTTCTATTAGCCGCATATCTTCAATTATAGTCCTTCTACCTCCAGTTGTTAAAAAGAAAAAATTTGTAGAATTAATGTTAGGAAGTTCTATGTGGTTAGCTTTTATACCTTTTTTATAAACTTCATTTGCAATCTTAAAATACTCAACTACTTCCATAGCAGCGACAAGATTATCTTCTCTTTCTATTATTATTATTCTACCTTTAGAGTGGTAAATCTCTATAGGGCCTTCCCTTAATGTAAATAATGTAATGATGTCTTTTCCTAAGTTTATATCCATTACTATTCCATACAATGGGTTATCATCATTGAGATTAGTATCCGATTTCTTATATTTAAGTGCATTTTCTCTTAGCTCTTTATAAAGTAATAATTCCTTTGGTACTTTCTTTGGCTTGCTCTGTTCAAATTTTTCATTATTTAATTTAGCCTTTAAAGCGAATATTAGAATGATTATAATCGAAATTATTCCACCAGGTATTCCTTCAGTCATTGTTCTTCCTACTCAATATATTTCAATATAAAAAAAAGACCACTCTAGTGAGTAGTCTTAATAGATTTTAAAAAATGGCAAATAGTTCTAAACGAACTTATCAATCATCTTGTCAACTATACCGTAAGCAACTGATTCTTCAGCTGACATCCAGAAATCACGATTGAAATCAGCCATAATCTTATCAAAAGATTGACCACAATTATCAGCTAATATTTGTGCGCTAAGCTCTTTTGTTTTAATAATCTCGCTCATTTGTATTTCCATATCTGCTGATTTACCTCTTGCACCACCACTAGGCTGGTGTATCATTACTCTAGCGTGTGGCATTACGAATCTTCTACCTTTTGCACCAGCAGATAGCAATATAGAACCCATAGATGCTGCCAAACCAGTAGCAATAGTCGATACAGGGCTAGAAATCGCTTTCATTGTGTCATAAATCGCAAATCCAGCAGTTACGTATCCACCAGGGCTGTTGATTATCAATTGTATCTCTTTACCCGGCTCTTCCATTTCTAAGTAAAGCAATCTATCTATTATGTGCTTAGCCGAGTCGTCATCTACTTCACTCCATAGGAATATCTTACGGTCTGCTAATATCTTGCTGTCTATTTGATCTTGAACTTTTTGTTTATTGCTCATTTTTCTAGTTTTTATAATTTTTAAAAAAATAATTTACGAATTAACTTATTAAATACTTATAAGTAATATTTTTAGTGTTTTTTGTGGGGAAGTTATCTTTCCTTATTTTAAATTTTCAAAAAAGTAGAATAATTAGAAATGCAAGAACTATTGAAAATTTTACTTGTCGTTATAATATCATTAATTATTATATTATTCATTACTCATCTTGAGTTAGTTACAGAGTATAACTTTGAAACGAATGATTCTTCAGAAGTTGAATTATTTAATAAAGAATACAAAGTCTATTTAAGTTTAGAGTATTGGAGAAAAGATTCACTACTAGTAGGGTTTACTACTGTTAGGAAAGATTCTCCAATAAAAATTAATAACATCTCATGTGAAATAAACAAAAAACAATTTCTCTATTTAAGTTTTGATAATCATTATTTAATTGAAGTAGAGACTTCAAGTTTTAGTGACTTAGCTGACGAGTATAAAGTTTTAAAAAGTACAGATAGAATATTCACATATAACTTTTTATTCAATAAAAGTGTTATAAATGAAGAAGACAATGAATTGGAGTATGATATATTTGTTAACGGGAAGCAATTCAAGAAGAAACTTTATTTTGAAGAAAATAGTAATTTAAAGCTGGTATTTGAACATGGTGACCCTTCAATATTAATTATATATTTCTTGCTATTTGTGGCTTTCTTCTTGTCTTTGCCAGTATTATCTAACTTGATGAAAAATAGTGAGGATTAAAAAAAAGACCATTCTCGCGAATGGCCTCTTTCAATTTCAATAATAATCAGAATAATCTTAATAGTTAAGTAATTCTAATAGTATATCATATACCTTGTCTTCTGATGGTAATACATCATTCTCGTAGTTCGGGTGATAAGGAATATGCGAATCTTTGGCAGTTAATTTCTTAACAGGCGCATCCAAATACTCGAAGCACTGGTCAGAGATTTCTGATATTATATTACCAGAGATACTTGTAGTCATAGTATCTTCGTGTACTACTAATGCTCTATTTGTTTTCTTAACTGATTCACATACTGCTTCTACATCCCAAGGAATGATAGTCCTAAGATCGATAATCTCGACAGTTTTGCCAGTTTCTTTTTCTATTCTCTTCACAGCGTTTACACTGTCTTTTACGCCCATACCGTAAGTGATTATAGTAGCGTCGTTTCCTTCTTTTACTATTTTCGCCTTACCGAATGGTAATAAGTAGTTTTCATCTGGTTCTACAGTCTTTGCGAATGGCAATCTGTACATACCTTTGTGCTCACAGAAGATAACAGGATCTTGCAATCTACAAGCAGTCTTCAATAGACCTTTTGCATCAGCTGCATTCGATGGATAAGCAATTAGCAACCCAGGAATGTGTGAGAATATTGATTCGATATTCTGAGAGTGACATAGACCACCGTGTATATAACCACCAACTGCAACTCTAGTTACAACTGCAGCTGAGAACCCACCATTAGAACGGAATCTCATTGCAGCAACTTCGTTTTTGTATTGCATAAATGCAGGCCATATATAGTCACCGAATTGAATCTCTATTACTGGTTTCCACCCTTTGACAGCCATACCAACAGCAGTACCTACTATTGAAGCTTCCGCTAGGGGAGAGTTGAATACTCTATCAGTTCCGAATGCATCACTAAGCCCTCTAGTAGCAGTAAATACACCACCTTTCCCGTCTTCTACGTCTTCACCGTAAATAACCATCTTATCATTTATTGCCATTTCTTCGTGCAATGCATGATTAATAGCATCAACTAATACTGCTTCGTTTTCACCTGTTGGCTCACTTGTAGCGTACGGAAGGTCACGAGTACTTTCGTCAGCAAAGTTTTCTTTGATTGAGTCAGCTGGATCAGGATCTTCTTGTTCCAAAGCCCAGTCAGCCGCGTCTTGTAGTTCTTTCTTAACATCAGCCCACAATTTATCAATTTCTTTTTGTGTAGCTAACTTATCTTTAATTAATTTTGAAGAAAGAATTTTTATACAATCTTTGTCATTTGATTCTTTTTCCAGATCATCCATATCACGATACTTTCTTTGATCGTCAGAAGAAGAGTGAGAAAGTAATCTAACTACATCTGCATGAATCAATGCAGGGCCTTTACCAGCTCTCATCCATTCTATTGCTTCTTCTGCAGCTTTGACTGATTCGAAATAATCCGTACCATCTACTCTAATCTTTTTCAAGTTTTCATATTTACCAAATGCATCTGAGATATCTCCACCCATTGTTTGGTCTTTTTTTCTAACTGAAATAGCATATTTATTATCTTGGATACAGAATAAAACAGGCAACTTAGCTCTATTAGCCCAGTTAACAGCTTCGTAAAACTCACCTTGAGAAGTTGTACCTTCACCAGAAGCAACATATACGAACTGATCTCCACCTTCTTTCTTGATTGCAAGTGCAGTTCCAGTTGCATTT
>JAUHXN010000176.1 GCA_030426865.1 bacterium
CTCGAATAGTTTTTTAATTACGTTAGCAAATATGAAAAAGAATCACATTGTATTAGTAATCTCAGTAGTCATCATAGCTGTGGGTGCTTCAATAGCGGCCTATATGATAGCAAACAAACCTAAACCTACCCCTCCGAAAAAACTAGAAACAGTACGATATGCTAAAATGGACAAAGTTCAATATGATGAATATCAAGTTTCTATCAATGCAACAGGTAATGTAAGAGCTAAAGATAAAATCGATATCTACTCCGAGGTACAAGGTATATATGACCCAGCAGGTAAGCCATTCCGCGAGGGTATTAGCTTTGCAAAAGGTGAGATAATGCTATCTATAGATAAAAGAGAATCTGAGTTTACTTTGAAAACTCAAAAAAGCGAGCTGATGAACTCTATAGCATCACTAATGGCAGATTTCAAAGTTGATTTTCCTCAGTCTTTCGAAAAGTGGAATAATTATCTTAGCAGTTTTGATATTGATAAGAATATCAAGGAATTCCCGAAACCTAGTAGTGACAAAGAGAAATATTTCTTAACTGTTCGCAAAATATATAGCCAGTATTATAATATCAAAAACCAAGAAGTACGTCTTAGCAAATTCGATATAGTTGCTCCTTTCAACGGTACTGTTACTATGAGTTTGATAGAGCCCGGGGCTTTGGTCAGACCTAATGCTAAAATTGGTGAGTTCTCTGGTCGAGGTCTTTACGAAGTTAGCTTTTCAGTTCGTGCAGAAGACTTGAACTATATAAGAATTGGATCTACCGTTGATGTTATAAATAATGAAAAGAAATACCAAGGTACTGTAGTCAGAATATCAGATCGAATAGATCCAACTACTCAGTCTATCAATGTGTTCGTACAAGTAAGTAGCCCAGATTTCAAAGACGGGATGTATGTGAATGGGAGAGTAGAAGGGAACAAAGTAAGCAATGTTTACAAAATACCTAGAGAAGCTCTAATTGACAACCGTGAAGTTTATACTATGGAAGAAGGGAAGTTAGCAAAGGCAGATATAGAGCTTGTTTATGTAGGTAAAAATTATGCTTATATACGTGGCTTAGAAGTAGGTAAAACAGTTATAGTAGAGTCATTGGCTAACGTCAAATTGGGGACCAAATTACAAAGAAAAGAAAGTTAGTTAATGAAAGCATTTATTAGATATTTTATAAAATACCCTACTTGGTCTAATACTATTCTGATATTAGTCATGTTATTTGGTGTGCTTGCATTACTCAATATGAAATCATCCTTCTTTCCAGAACGTGAGAGCAAGAATATAAATATTAGCGTAATATACCCAGGTGCATCACCCGAGGAGATAGAGAACGGGATAATCCAGAAAATTGAAGACAATCTAAAAGGAGTACAGGGAGTAGATAATTATCAATCTACTTCGCAAGAGAACGCTGGCTCGATCACAGTAGAAGTACTTGAGGAATATAACACTGACGAAGTATTAATAGACGTTAGAAATGCTGTTGACAGAGTCAATTCTTTTCCTGCTGGAATGGAGCCACCTGTTGTCTCCAAAAGACCCGCAATAGAGTTTACATATAGTTTTGCTATATATGGAGACGTGGACTTAGCTACTCTAAAAAAGACTGCTCAGGAAGTCGAAGATGATCTGAGAGATATTCCTTCTATATCGCAAGTATCTATATCTGGTTTTCCAGCATCGGAAATAAATATTGCTCTAGACGAAGAAACAATGCGTCGCTATCAACTGACTTTTCCAGAAGTCGTGAATGCTGTAAGCTCTAAAAACAGAGATTTATCAGCTGGAAAAATAAAGACTGACAATGAAGAGTTATTGATACGTTACGAAGGTAAGAATTACTATGCTGGCGATTTACAAGAAGTAGTTGTACGTACTAATCGTGATGGCTCTATAATTAGATTACAAGATATAGCCGTAGTCGAAGATAGATTTGCCGAAGATCCCCAACGTTCTTTCGTGAATGGGAAACCAGCAGTTATAATATCCGTTAGCAAAATATATGGTGAAAACGCACTTGATATAGCAGATGCAGCCAAGGAATACCAAGAAAATTTTAATGGTAAGTACCCGAATATAGAGGCTGCTTTAATCGACGATGCAACGGAAAGTTTGCGTGGTCGTATCCAATTGCTATTAGAAAATGGAACAATCGGGGCATTGTTAGTAGTACTTTCATTAGCTCTTTTCTTGAATTGGAGACTTGCTTTTTGGGTAGCTATGTCGTTGCCATTCTCTTTTTTAGGAATGTTTTTGATGGCGTATTTATTCGATATAACAATTAATGTTATATCTCTATTCGGTTGTATAGTAGTAGTGGGGATAGTCGTCGATGATGGAATTGTTGTCGGGGAGCAGATATTCCAAAACTACGAAGAAGGACAAAAGTCATACAGAGCGGCTATCAGAGGGACACTGCAAGTATTACCTTCAGTAACTTTTGCTATTTTGACTACTGTAGTTGCCTTTTTACCATTCTTCTTCATAGATACTCCTGGCCCAAGAATATCTGACATGTCATTCGTTGTTATATTCGTATTACTGTTTTCATTGTTGGAAGTAGTCGTAATATTGCCAACGCATTTGGCTCATTCCAGAGCTTTGAAACAAGATTTCGTAAAAAGTAAGATTAGAGAAAAATTGGATAGTATAGTAAACTATCCTAGAAATAAGATGTACAAAGGTGTGCTGGCGTTTTCTATGAAACATCGCTCGGTACCAATTGCAATTTCACTTTTCCTCTTACTAATCACTATAGGTGCGTTTGGGGGTGGAGTTGTAAAAACTACATTTTTCCCGAGTATTGATACTGATAATTTCACTATCAAAATAGAGTTACCATCTGGTGCTAGAGAAGCCCAAACAATGGAAGTTCTAAATAGAGTCGAAAAAGCAATTTGGGAAGTAGGAAATGAACTAAAAGAAACTGAAAACACCGACGAAAGCTTAGTAATTAGAGTTGTGAAAAACGTTGCAGCTATGCCGTCTGGTTGGGGAGAATCAGAAGCAGGCAATGCTAATGTTGGTAATATACAAGTATTCCTACAAAGCGAAGAAGTAAGGACTATACCTGCTCTTACTATAGCCAATATGGTTCGTGAAAAAGTAGGTCCATTGACTGAAGTAGATAAGGCAGAATTTGGGAGCTCTAGTTTTTTTGGCAAGCCGATTTCTATACCTCTTATGGGTAGAGATTTATCAGAATTACAAGAAGCCAAAAAAGAGTTAAAAGAAGCACTTCAATCTATTTCAGAACTGCGTGATGTAACTGATAATGACCCACAAGGTCTAAGAGAAATACAACTAGAACTAAAGGAAAAGGCATTTATTCTAGGTTTTACGCCTTTGGATATAGCACGCCAAGTCAGACAAGGTTATTTTGGTGAAGAGGTGATGAGATTGCAGCGTGGTGCTGACGAGATAAAAGTCTGGGTGAGGTTTACAGAGGAATATCGCTCATCGCTCGATAATTTTGATAATATGAGAATCAAAGATATACAGGGTAATTCTTATCCTTTGACGGAACTAGTAAACTACAAAATAGATCGTGGCTCTATCAAGATAAATCACCTAGATGGTATGCTGATACTAAAGATCCTAAAGCGCAAGTACCAAAGATAATTGCAGAAATAAATGAGGATATACTAGCCCCTATATTAGCAAAATATCCTACTGTAAAGACAACTGCTTCGGGTCAAGCTAAGAGGATAGAGAAACTTAGTGCTGGTTTGATTATCTTACCATTGGCATTTGTACTTATGTTCTTTCTGATAAGTTTATCTTTCCGTTCACCTCTGCAAGCATTGATAGTGATTGGGTTGATCCCATTTGGGTTGATGGGTGCAGTTTGGGGACATGTAATCCAAGGTATGTCATTCAATGTTATGTCCTTTTACGGAACAATAGCTCTTATCGGTATTATAGTTAATGATTCTATCGTATTCGTAAATGCGTTCAACGACAACTTAAGAGAAGGTCAAAAGTTTATGGACGCTATATACAATGCTGGAATTTCAAGGTTTAGACCTATCTTGCTAACTACTGTAACGACAGTACTAGGACTTCTACCACTTTTAGCTGAGACTAGTATTCAAGCTCAGTTTTTGATTCCTATGGCTATTTCAGTAGCTTATGGTTTATTAGTAGCATCAGTTTTCATATTATTGTTGTTACCTGTATTACTTATTTATTTGAGTAAAACACGTAATGCTGCTTATTGGCTAAGAAACAACGAATGGTCTGAACCAGAGTCCTTGGAACCTGCTATTATAGAAGAAGAAATGATTAAAAAATATTTGACAAGCGATGACTAAAACTAAAGTTTACATATTATTATTACTATTGCCGACTGCATTATTGTATTCGCAAACCAATCTTTCGTTGCAAGATGCAGTAGAGAAGACTTTGCAGAACAATTTCAATATTCAGATGGTAAAAAAAGATTTGCAAATAGCTGACAATAACGTCAGTTATGGTAATGCAGGTTTTTTACCCACTCTCGATGCAGCTGCTAGTTATCGTTTCTCTGCGGAGGATAGTGAAACTAAAACAAGTCAAGGTACATTCCCAGGAAATGACAACCAGGTAACTAATCGAAGTGCCTCAGTAACTTTAGGCTGGACTTTGTTTGATGGCTTTGCTATGTTTGCTAGATATGATAGGTTCGAAGAGCTGGAGAATCTAAATAAAATAGCGCTACAATTAGAAATGGAGACCAGATTACAAGAGTTATTCAACACATATTATCAGATTAATATGCTCGATAAAAGTATTGCTTTACTAGAAGAAACTCTGAAATTTTCTCAGGAACGATTAGACTTTCTGAATGCATCAAATCAATATGGGGCTACAACAGGCACAGAAGTCCTCAGAGCCGAGGTAGATTACAATACGGACAATTCCAATCTAAAACGCCAAAAAGTGCAAAGGAACACCTCTATAAACAGATTAAAGTACATAATGGGTGAGATTAATGACGCTAGTTATAATTTGACTTCGAATATTGAAATAGATGAATTGTCAGATTATAACAAACTAAAAGAAATGGCTTTCGAAAGGAATAGTACTATCCAACAAGCAATGAAAAACAGAAAGATTTCTGAGTATGACGAGAAGATAATAGAAGCAGCATATTATCCGAATATTCGATTAAATACTGGTTACAGCTACAGTGTACAAGAATCAGACAAAGGGTTTATCTTAGAAAGCTCTAACCAAGGTTACAATGCGACTCTAAGTGCTAGTTGGAACTTATTTAGTGGGTTTCAGACTAGGATAGCTGACCAAAACACCGAAATTTTACAAGAGAAACAAGATTTATTCATCCAAAGTATTCGCGCATTGATTGAGATGAATCTAATGACCAATTACCAATCTTACTCTGATCTCAAAGAGATATTGGATTTAGAAGTAAAGAACCTAAAAACAGCGAATGAGAACTTCGAACGCTCAAAAAGTATGTTCAAATACGGTACTATTAACTCGCTTGACCTCCGCCAATCCCAAATCAATTTACTCGCAACCGAACAGCGAATAGTCAACCTAAAATACGAAATCAAAACCTTCGAGACTATGATACTAATGCTGAGTGGTCAGTTAGGTAGGTAGAGATGAAGTTTAGTTTTAACAACAAATTTAATTATATTGCGTTTAGATAATTAAAACTACTTTGGAGTTATTAGGATGATTACAAAAAACAGTCTATTAAGTCAACTCGATTTACTACCTGATTCATTTTCAATTGATGATTTGATTGAGAGGTTAGTATTAATTGAGAAAATTGAAGAGGGGCTTAAACAGTCCGAAGCAGATGATGTTATCAGTGAAGAAGAAATGGACACTGAGATTGAGACATGGTTCAAATAAATTGGACTATAAAAGCAAAGTCAGACCTGAAAAATATCTTTGATTATATTTCAAATGATTCTACAAAATATGCTCAAAGACAAATTCAAGGGATTGTAAAAAATACTTCCTTTATCAAAAACAACTCTAAAATTGGACGAGTTGTACCTGAGTTTAATAATCCTAAAGTACGTGAGGTAATAGTTAATAAGTATAGAATTATATACTATTTAAAAGAAGAAGCTAGAGTAGACATTTTAACTATTCACCATAGTGCTAAGGAATTTCCAGATTTTCTGATTAAATGAAACAAAAACTAAAACTAAAGATATTCCTTACAATTTGGGTTAACTACTATGTTGTACTCTGGAGTACATTCACATCTTATTTTTCATTTTATTTTTTCTATGAAGAAGGGAGTT
>JAUHXN010000177.1 GCA_030426865.1 bacterium
GTAGGTGATGATTGAGTAGGGAAATTTAATCTTGGATTACCAAAGTGACCTGGCATCTGACGTCCACCTGTTGCTGGACAATCTTTCTTAGCAAATGCAAGTAGGAAGTACTCATTCATAGTCATCCCTTTAGCATAAGTAATAGCCATATCTCTATAATATGTCCAACCCCAATCGTCTTCACGCATACGTAGACCGATAGCAGTTTGGATACATTCGTGTCCACTAACACCGATGTGGAAGAATGATTTACCTTGCTTTACGAATCCTAAGTGGATATTATCTGTAGTTCTTGCAGTAATCATATTACGCAAGGCACCCATCAAGTGTGCTTTATCCATTTTCAAATTTTTTGAAGCTACTGCTTTTTTAGTAGTAGTCTTTTTAGCTGTCGTTGCTTTCGATTTAGTGCTTTTCGTCTTGACTGAAGCTTTTTTTGTGCTAGTTTTTTTAGCCGCCATGCTTTACTCACCAAATTTTAATTAATATTTTTCTTATTCTTGTTTTATACAATTTTACAATTTACGATTTTAACATCTCAATTAAAAAATCTTATTTGTTAATTTATGATTAAACTTTACGGTAACCACAAAATTTATAACTTGCTCACTAACGCAAGTACTAATAATTCTATTGCATCGACATATCTTTTTCACGGCCCAAAAGGTGTAGGGAAAGAAGCTGTTGCTCTGAAATTTGCTTCATTTGTCAATCAAATAGATGAATCGATGTGGCTTAACTCGCCTAATATTACTTACATCCATAAAACTCCAGCTAGTAAATCAACAAAAAAAGCAGAGAACTTTTACGATAATTACACTGATGATGTTGTTGACAATATTAAAGATGAACTAAGTAAAAAGCAAGCTAATCCTTATTATAAAATGGAGATAGCAAATGCTTCTCAAATTAGAATAGATACAATAAGAATTTTGAGGAAAAAGTTATCTACATCGAGCCATGGTGGACATAGATTTGTGATTGTATCAGACGCAGATACTATGAATCCTGCTGCAGCTAACTCATTTCTAAAAACATTGGAGGAGCCAAACCCTAATACAACGATTATCTTGATAGTTGAGAATATAAATTCTATGCTCCCGACTATACTCTCTAGAGCTCAGAAATTGAAATTTGCTCCTTTAACAAATGATGAACTAAACGAATATTTGATTGATAATTATCCGGAGTTGACTGAAGAGAAAAGAAGTATAATATCTTCATTTGCACAAGGTTCTATTAGTAATGCAATAGATTTTATAGACCAAGATATCAATCAATTAGTCGAAGCTACAATTAATTTGTTACGTGCTTCTTTACAAAAAACAGGTTACAGATCTCTTCTTTCGGAAAGAGTAGGAGAGTTAACTAAACTTAGAGATAAAAACTTAATTATAACCGCTCTAAAGTTATTGCAAAGATGGTTACAAGATGCCTTGCATCTAAGTAATGGGGAAGATAAGCTAATAGTTAATATTAGCACTATTGATTCAATCAGAAAATTTGCAAATTATTATGACAAAGCTAATTATTTCAATGCATTCGAATCAATAGAACAGGCAATAGTCAAAGTTAATCGAAATGTCAATCCCGACTTACTACTAATTGATTTATTTTTGAAATTAAGGTATGAGTTCCTTAGCTCTAAACTCTAGTCTTTGCTATCTGAACTACCAGACTTTTTTACATAGTCAGTTTCGTAGAATCCAGTTCCTTTTAACATAACTCCAATTCCTGAACCGATTTTTCTACGTACTTTCTTAGGTTTGTTAGCATCGAAACCATTTACATCTTCGGGCCAATACTCCAAAGCATCAGAGTTAATACCTTGGATATATTCGAACTCTTCACCAGTCTCGTCACATATATAAACATAAGTTGGCATATCAAACAAAATAGATAGTTAATAATAAATTGATTGCAAAAATAAGTAAAATCCGTCTATCAATATTAATATTGTAAGAAACCGACTTTCTTATACACTTTAGATAACGTTTTAAAGGCTACTTTATTAGCTTTTTCATCACCCTTTTTTAAGATATTTATTAGCAATTCCTTGTCTTCTCTATACCGCTTGAACTCATCTCTAATAGGTTGTATATACGATGCAACTGCCTCTGCTACGTCCGATTTGAACTTTCCATATCCCTCACCTTCGTATTCTGCAATTATCTCTTTTGCACTTTTACCAGTAGAAACAGATAAAAGTGTAATCAAATTCTCAATTCCTTCTTTTCCTTTTCCAACATTCACTTCACTTCCAGAATCTGTTACCGAACGCTTTATTTTTCGAATAATAGTATCATTATCATCTGTTAAGAATATCACAGCATTTTGATTGGGATCAGATTTCGACATTTTAGCTGTCGGCTCTTGAAGACTCAATATCTTTGCACCAACTTCTGGAATATATGGTTCGGGAATGGTAAATGTTTCCGAATAATGATGATTAAACCTTTTGGCAAGATTACGAGTTAATTCCAAATGTTGCTTTTGATCTTCACCTACTGGAACTGCATCAGCTTGATACAGCAAAATATCACAAGCCATTAAAATAGGATATGAGAATAAACTAACATTTACATTGTCAGGTTTTCTTTTTGATTTGTCCTTGAATTGGGTCATACGCTCAGCTTCTCCCATACCTGTATAAGAACTCATAACCCACGCTAATTGTGAGTGTGCTGGTATGTGTGATTGAGTAAAAATAACAGAAGTTTCGGGATCTATACCACAAGCCAAGAACATAGCTGCTGTGTCCAATGTCCATGAACGAAGATTAGCTGGCTCTTGTCTCAGTGTAATAGCATGCAAATCAGCTATCATAAAAAATGATTCAAATTCTGTTTGCATTTTCTTCCAGTTAGTCAAGGCACCTGCCAAATGACCAATTGTCAATAATCCCGAGGGGGTTACACCACTTAATATTCTCTTTTTCTCTGACATATTCTTTCTTGTTTTTGGGTTTCTAATAATTCGAAATTTAATCAATTTTAGGAGATTATTATGATTTCCTAATTTAATTTTAAGTTGAGTCCTATAAAAAAAGGAAAGATTATTACGTTATAGTAATCTTTCCTTATTTAAATGTATTGAACATTATTCGATTTTATTATTCTGTATCGAATAAGTTCTGCATTTGCTCAATTAACTTACTGTTGGAACCAATAGATATTTTACCAACTTTCTCAGCAATAGTCTCTATGTATTCCATTTGTTTCAATTTGAAGAGCATTTTGTTGCTTTCCATTAATTTTGCAGTATTCAACAAACTTCTCGTAGAAGCAGTTTCTTCTCTTCTAGTTATTAAATTTGCTTGAGCTTTTTTCTCTGCAATTAATACTTTATTCATTATTTCTTTTACTTCACCTGGTAGAATTATATCTTTTATACCACAGTCAATTATTTTTAAACCCAAATCTGTGGCTTTTGCAGAGATATTAGACAATACTTCATTCTCAATAGAGTTCTTCTTTTCTAATAAACTATCTAAAGTATAAGTTCCGACATACTTTCTTAATGCTAGTTGTAATGTTAAGTAAAGTTGCTTTTCGAAATTATTGCTTTCAATAATTGCTTTTTTCATATCCTCTATTTTATACCTTACTAGAAAATTTACTCTTAGATTTGCTTTATCATTTGTCAATATTTCTTGACCACTGATTTCCATTTGTAAAACCCTAGTATCAACTTTTTCAACTTTTATTGGAATATTATTGCACCAATAGAAATATGTACCCGGTTTCAAAACCTTTATAAATTCGCCATCTATAAATAGGAAACCTTCTTCAAAGCTCTGTACTTCATAAGCTCTAATCAAATTCTCATATCTTAACTTATTTAATATATTTCTTTCTAATTCAATACTGGCTTCAGTTTCATTAGTATCAACAATTTTTATACTATACTCCTTAACCCCTTTCCATATAGCATAGTTTCCTGGCATTAGTACTTGCTTAAAGTTATTACCATTATACATTAAACCAATTTCGTTGTCAGATATTCTAACTATCTCAAGTAAGTATGCCAAATCAATATCTTTAAGCATTATATCTAACTCGTCTTTTGGTTCGAATGGGATGGTCATATCTTTTACTTTTACAGTTTCTCCCATTTTCAAATAGTTCCAACCTTCTGTTACAACTCTTTTGTATACTTCACTTTCATACACTAAACCGACTGTGTATGGACTTATTTTAACTAATCTCATAATATTACCTTTTAAATTATTAATAAATATATTTTTCAAATAAATAGAGTAACTCATCCATTAATCTGAGGGATTATAATTTTAGTATCTAAAAGTCAAGTAATCGGTTAGAAATAGTAAACTTTATAAATAAAGTACTAGTACTTATAACTTCTTAAATGACTTTAGAAACGGTATCCACTATTCTCAAGCTCATTTATGAACTGTTCACCAGCTCAGTTATTAAACTGGTGAACGGAGTTACTCTAATTTGTTAAAGAACTACCTTTTTTAGAGAAGTGGTGACTTCTGTAACCTGAAACCGAAATTCAGTGCTTTCCATAAGCTACATTCGTATCGAATGTCAGGAATCGAACCTGGTTGCCTATTACTCTACCGATTGAGTTACCTTATGTGACAGATAAGGAGAGGACTCGAACCTCCAACATATAGATTAATTGGGGTTATTATAGAAATTAATATTGCTAGTAAATAGAAATTGTATTCAATCCTAAACTATGGTGATATACAGAATCACTCATCATAGAGCATACTAAAACTATAAGAACCAAATAAACAGTTTCGACAAGTAAAGATACTTTCTTCTTCTTATCTCTTTCTGTTAGTACAAAATTATGGGGCGACTACGCATCTATGATACGTAATAATTAATACAATGAAAATATTATTCAGAAAGTCTATAAGTTGTATATTCAAAAGAGGTATAGAGAAAGTATAAAATTGTTAGTTTAATTGAAATTTTATTTAAATACGCATAAAGGTTGCGTAGTAATTACAATTATTATTAAATTGAAGTAAATATATAATGGAAATTCTAAAATGTCAAAGAATAAATTAGCTCTTATAAGGTTTAAAGTAATTGATGAATGCTTGAGAAATAAGTTTAAAAAATGGACTCTTAATGATCTAGTATCAGAAGTATCTGAGGCTTTATATGAGTATGAAGGAATACAAAATGGAGTAGGGGTAAGGACTATTCAGCAAGATATTATGAATATGAGGTCTGATAAATTGGGTTACAATGCCCCAATTGTAGTATATGATAGGAAGTATTATAAATATGATGACGATGATTATAGTATAACAAAGATTCCTATTTCATCTAATGACTTAGACAAAATGAATCAAGCAGTGAATATTCTAAAACAATTCAGAGGTTTCAATCACTTTACTGACCTAACAGAAATGATTACAAAGCTAGAGAGTAAAGTACATTCTTCTAAATACAAAGAGAAATCATATATATTATTCGAAAAAAATGACTTATTAAAAGGGATTGAGTATTTAGATCCAATCCATAAGATAATGCTACAAAAAAAGGCGATATTAGTCGAATACAAATCATTTACTGCAGATAATTCTTCTCAAATTATAGTTTCACCTTATTTTTTGAAAGAATATAGAAATAGATGGTTTCTACTTTGTAGAAATAATAAGAATGATAATATATTAACACTTGCACTTGATAGAATATTGGATGTATCATCATTATCTACTGATTTATTTATCTCTCCTAGTGAAGAAATTAATGAGGAATATTATAGTAATCTAGTTGGTGTAACAAAGACACCTAATCAAAGACCAATTAATATAACGTTTATAGTTGACGATTATACTTTACCATATATATTAACTAAACCAATTCATTCAACTCAAAAGTTATTAGAAACGAAAAGAAATCAAAATAAACTAAGAATTAGAGTTATTTGGAACTTTGAAATTGAAAGAGAATTAATGGGGTTTGGAGAGACTTTAACCGTTATTACCCCTAGGAAACTCAGGCTAAAATTATTGGATAAGTATAAACATGCATTCAATAATTATGATGTAGTCAATAATGAGATGATAAAAATAGAAAAGTCTAAATTGCAAAAACAAGAATAATTCATTACTTTGGAAAATGAAAAAATTCATCTTATTGCTGATATTAATTCTACTTCTTTCTTGCAACAAAAGTCCGGAGCAGATTAATAAAAGTCAACCAACCCCATCAAAAACTTCAATAGTAATACTCGG